>NZ_BMDZ01000010.1 GCF_014636235.1 Tistrella bauzanensis | reverse complement strand
CCGACGCAAGGTCGCCGCTTGGGACGACGACTTCCTCGCAAGCATCATCGCAGCTTAAAATTTTCACCCGATTCCCCTGGTGCGGCATCGCCATCCGCCAGTCACCATCCGCCCCGGGCGAGCCAGCGATCCAGCATGGCCATGCGGTCCCAGCCCCAGAACGGCTCGCCATCGACCAGAAAGAAGGGCGACCCGAACACACCGCGCGCCACCCCCTCATCCGAGACCTGTTTCACCCGCGCCTTCACATCATCCAGCGCCATGCCGGCGGCGACGGCGCCGGCATCAAGGCCCCGGCGGGATGCCACCTCCGCCACCACCTCAACGCGGGTCATGTCGAGGTTCTGGGCGTAATAGGCGTGGAACGCGTCCTTGGCGAACGCGATCGCCGCCGCCGGGTCGCGGCCCTCGATCCAATAGAAGGCGCGGCTGGCCGGCAGGGCCACGATCGGATGACCTGCCGGCAGCCGGAAGGTCAGGCCGGTTTCACGGGCGATACGCGCCCAGTCGCGGCGGGCATAGTCGCCCTTGATCGGGGTGCCGCTCAACCCCCGCATGCCCGTCGCCTTGAAGGCAACGCCCAGCATATACGGACGCCAGATCACCCGCCGGCCATGCGCCGCCGCCAGGGCATCAATGTCCTGGGCCGCGAAATAGGCATAGGACGAACTGAAATCGAACCAGAATTCCACAGGAGCCGGTTCAATGGCAGGGCTCCCACCGGCAGGGTTGGGGACAGCATCGGTCATGGGCGCAATCCATCGCGGAAGGTGATCGATCAGACGGATGTTCTATCATGCCGGATCACCTGCGGCAAAACCCCCACCATCCGCGGCACCGGCGGTGTTCTGCCCAACTCCCCTCAACTCAGGCCCCCCTCAAGACGGCCATGACCTCAGGCCGCGTTTTGGCGTAGTCTGCTGCAGACATGATCACAGACATCGGCAGTTTGGAGACAGGTACACCATGCGTCTCGTCCGTTACGGCCCCGCGGGGCATGAACGCCCTGGCATGATCGCCTCCGACGGCACCCTGCGCGATCTCAGCGCTGTGCTGGACGATATCGGGCCGGCGACCCTGACCATCGAGACTCTGGACCGGCTGCGGGCGATCGATCCGTCGACCTTACCGCCGGTCAACGGCGTGGCGCGGCTGGGGCCGTGCATCGCGCGTCCGGCCAAGTTCATCGGCATCGGCCTGAACTATCGCGATCATGCAGCCGAAAGCGGCATGGCGCTGCCGACCGAGCCGGTGGTGTTCCAGAAGGCATCGAGCTGCATCGCAGGCCCCGACGACGATCTGATGCTGCCGCCCGAGGCGGTGAAGACCGATTGGGAAGTGGAACTGGGCGTGGTGATCGGCCAGCGCCTGAAACGGGTCGACGACACAGCGGCCCTGGCCGGTGTCGCCGGCTATTGCGTGGTGAACGACATCTCTGAGCGTGGATTCCAGCTGGACCGCGGCGGGCAATGGACCAAGGGCAAGTCTGCCGACGGTTTCGGCCCGGTCGGCCCATGGCTGGTCACCGCCGACGAGATCCCGGATCCGCAGGCCCTGCGGCTGTGGCTGTCGCTCAACGATGAACGGCGCCAGGACGGCACCACGGCCGACATGGTGTTCGGCGTGGCCCGGATCATCGCCTATCTCAGCCAGCTGATGACCCTTGAGCCAGGTGACCTGATCTGCACTGGAACACCGGCCGGCGTCGGCATGGGCGCGCGGCCGCAACGGTTTCTCAAGGCAGGCGATCGTATGGTCCTGGAGGTGGAGCGCCTTGGCCGCCAGACCATCCGGGTCCGTCAGGATTGACAGATTGGCATGCTGTCGCGGCACGTGCCGCGCATGACCTTGCCGCAATGCACGCTCAACGGTGGACGACGTCGCTCGCGGCCGTCTACAATTTGATCCATCATGGATGTGGATGGGCGAAACTCTACCATCGGTTATGGTGCCTCTGCCAGCGGCATGACCGATTTCAGCCGGACCGACGCGGAACGGGCCAATCCGGGCCACGATACCCGTCAGTCTTTTCAAGGTGATGGCATGCGCGGACGGGTGCTTGCGATAGCCCTGACGCTGGCGACGCTGATCGGGGCGTTGCCGGTGGCCGGCAGCCTGTGGGTTGCCTGGGGCTCGGCGAACCGTGCCAGAACCGACATGCTGGACGGCGCGGTCCACGAGATGCTGGCCCGTTACAACCGCATGAGCACCGAAATCGACCAGGTCTTCGATGACCTCTCCAGCCTGCCGCTGGCCGAGGCCTGCGAGCCTGTGGGGCTGATGCGATTGCGCACCGCGGCATATTTCTCGCGCGGCGTGCGGGAAGTGGCGGTCATTGAAAACGGACGCATTCTGTGCACGGGCGCCGGCAAGTCGGATATGCCGGCGTCGCTGCCCTTGCCCGACATGTCGGAGGGCGATGTCAGGATCTGGTACGACCGGGTGCCGCCGGACGTGCGGGCGCCGGCCAGCGACGTTGCCCGATCGACCGTCATCGCCCGCAACGGCTTCGCGCTGTTTCTGGATACCGAGCAGATCTACGACCTTGTGCTGACCGATCCGCGCACGGTTCTGAGCATGGTGTCGCTGACCAGCCGCCAGGTGATGGGCGTGCGGTCGCGGCCCGAACGGGCCATGCTGTCGGATATGGTCGACCGTTTCCGCACCGATCCGCCGCCCCGGTCGCTGCGGGTCGGCAACCGGTTGATCGTGGCGGCCCCGACCGCGGACGGCGCCGCCATGGCGCTGGCGGCACAACCGATCGACGTGGTGCTGGAAGCCTGGCGGCAGCAGGCGGTACCGCTGGGCCTGCTGGGCCTGACCAGCGGCGCGATCATCTTCTGGCTGATCCTCACCCTGGCGCGACGCGGCGACACCATGGGTGCCCGTATCCGACGCGGGTTGGCGCGCGGGGAATTCCGGGTTGTCTATCAACCGATCGTGCGGTTGAGCGATGGCGCCTGCCTGGGAGGCGAGGCGCTGGTGCGCTGGCAGCAGCGCGATGGCACCATGATTTCGCCGGACCGTTTCATTCCGGTCGCCGAGGCCGAGGGCCTGATCGAGCGCCTGACCGATCAGATCATCGAGCATGTCTTCGCGGATATCGGCAAATTCCTGGCCGAACGGCCGACGGTGTGGATTGCCATCAACCTGTCGGCGCCGGATGTCGAGAGCGACCGGGTGCGTGGCCGGCTCGACCGGCTGCGCAAGACCCATGGCGTCGCCGCCGATCAGATCGTGCTTGAGGCAACCGAGCGGACGCTGATCGATGCCCGCCGCGCGCAGAGTTCGATGCGCAGCTTCCGCGATGCCGGCTATCGGCTGACCATCGACGATTTTGGCACCGGCTATTCCAGCCTCGCCTATCTGGCCACCCTGCCCGTCGACGGGCTGAAGCTGGACAAGACCTTTGTCGACAGCATCGGCAGCGGCACGCCAGCCGATGATGTGATGGGCCACATCCTGTCGCTGGCCGCAACCCTGGGGCTGGACGTCGCGGCCGAGGGGATCGAACACGGCGCCCAGGCGGATTACCTGATCGCGCGCGGCGTGACCTATGGCCAGGGCTGGCTGTTCGCCCGCGCCATGGAGGCCGAGACTTTCGGCGCCTATGTCGACGGGCGCATGGCCGTGGCAGGCCCACCCTCTCGCCGCCGGCGCGCCTGAACAGCCGGCGTGCCGGTTCCGGCAGCAGCCGGCCATGCCGGCCCCCGTTCGACCTTCCCCTCGCGCAACACGCGTGTTTCTCCCCCGAAGGAACATTTCTTCATCCAAAATGTCGTTACATTGGCGAGTTTCATACTATCATGACGTTCATGACGCATAAGACGTCACACCCGGACCGTGCAGGACCGATGATAAACGGCATCCACACCATGAGTTGCCGAAAGCCCACCCCAGTCCCCGTACATAAGAGGTCATCCAGGATGCGTGACGCCCTCAACAGCTTGAAGCACCCGCGCGCGCTTGAGCCCGCGGCCGTGCCGCAGGTTTCTCCGCGCAGCGAGCGTCGAGACATCGAAACCGAAATCAATCAGGCGATCGGCCGGCGCATCCGCGCCCTCCGTCTTGCCCGTGGTCTCAGTCAGGAAGCGTGCTCCAGCCGATTGGGGATCAGCTTTCAGCAATTGCAGAAATACGAAAAGGGGCAGAACCGCATCAGCGCGTGTTCGCTCTATCGCCTGGCAGGCATTCTGGAAGTGCCTCCATCATCACTTCTGGACAAGCTCGATGACGGCCCCAAGGTGTTGCGCCGCAACCGCATCAGCCGGGGCATGATCGAAGCCAGCAGCCGGCTCGCCTCGATTTCCGACGCCACGGCGCGGCGGGCGATCACCGATCTCATCAGCGCGCTCAGCGCGACCGACGGCATCGATGACGACGCCGATACCGACATGGACGCCGACGCCAGCGCCATGCACTGACCCCATACGGCCACCCGCTTGCCATAAGTTGCACCCGGCATGCCACGCATGCCGGGTGCTTTGTCGTGATGCGCGAACGGTTCCGCTGCTTGGCGCTCGCCTGACGGCGCGCCGACCGCTACCATGACGCGACGGCGTGCAGGCTTGCCCGACCGTCGGCAACTGTCGAGGCTCACCCGCTTAAAATGCGTGCACAATACGAACCTTGGCTAAAGTTTGCGCAGAAAGCCCTCACCCGCCCCCTGACAGCCAGGGTGTCAGCCGTATGTCGCCCGGTCCGAAACCTATCCGATCGGTCAGGCAAAAAGCGCTTGCAGGCAACGGGTTGAACCTCGATCGTAAAAACAGGTGCACCCTTGGCCCAAGGATTGCACCACGAGGCCCGGACACGGACCGACAAACAACAGCGACGGACCGGCTGCGCGGGAGGGAGAGCTCCGCCGCCGATACCGTCGCGGGGCCAACTCGTGAGGCCGAGACCACGCATGGCAGGACCGATGACACTCGACACGACCGGCAACAAGGCACCCCCGGCCGGTCAGGCCGGCACACCCATGGCCGCCCGCGCGGCCGGCCCCGATGCCGCGCGCACTGGATCGGACGGTGCCGCCGTTTCCGCGCGCCGGCTGTCGCTGGTCTATCAGACGGCGGACCAGCCGGTGCATGCCCTTCAGGATGTCGACATCGATATCCGGCCCGGCGATTTCGTGTCGCTGATCGGCCCGTCCGGATGCGGCAAGACCACGCTGCTGCGCGTGATCGCCGATCTGGAACAGCCGACCGGCGGCAGCATCACGGTTGCCGGCCGGACACCCGACGAGGCACGCCGCGACCGCGCCTATGGCTATGTCTTTCAGGCGCCGGCGCTGATGCCCTGGCGGACGGTTGAACGCAACGTCATGCTGCCGCTGGAACTGGCCCGACGGCCCAAGGCCGAACGGCAGGCGATCGTGCGTGAAAAACTGGCCCTGGTCGGGCTCGACGGCTTTGCGCGCAAATATCCGTGGCAATTGTCCGGCGGCATGCAACAGCGCGCGTCGATCGCGCGGGCGCTGTCGTTCGCCCCTGAACTGCTGCTGATGGACGAACCCTTCGGCGCGCTGGACGAGATCACCCGCGATCACCTGAATCTGGCGCTGAACGCACTCTGGCGTCAGACCGGCCTGACCTGCGTTTTCGTGACCCACTCGATCGCCGAGGCGGTGTTCCTGTCGACCCGGATCATCGTGATGAGCCCGCGCCCGGGCAAGATCCTGGAAGAGATCACCTGCGACCTGCCGGCGGAACGCACGCTCGAAATGCGCGAATCGGCCGAATTCCAGCGGGTGGCGGCCCTGGTGCGCGCCGGTCTTGCCAAGGGTCACTCCTATGACTGACCTTGGCATCACCCTGCCCGGCACCGGCCGGCGCCGCCTGTGGCGCGCCGCCGCCGATCGTTCGGCCAATATCGTGCCCGTGCTGACGGTGGCGGCGCTGGTGATCGCGATCTGGTATCTGGGCGCCTTCATCCTCAACAGCCCGCAGGCCATCGAGCAGTTGAACCGCCAGGGCATCGCCAGCCCGACGACCAGTCAGGTTCTGACCGAGGCCTTCGGTCAGCGCCGCCCGGTGCTGCCGACACCCGATCAGGTTCTGGTCGAGATCGTCACCTCATCGACCGAACGGCCGGTCGGCAATGTCCGCAACCTGCTGACCCATGCCATCGCCACCGCCCAGTCGACGCTGGCAGGCTTCGTGCTCGGCACCATTCTTGGCATGACGCTCGCCATCGGCATGGCGGCGCTCCGGCCGCTTGAGCGCGGCGTTCTGCCCTGGATCGTCGCATCCCAGACTGTGCCGATCCTGGCGATCGCGCCGATGGTGGTGGTGGTGCTGGGCAATCTGGGCTTCACCGGTCTGCTGCCCAAAGCCGTGATCTCGATGTATCTGTGCTTCTTCCCTGTCGCCATCGGCATGACCAAGGGGCTGCGTTCGGCCGATCCGCTGCATATGGATCTGATGCATTCCTATGATGCCAGCCCGCTGCAGGTGTTTCTGAAGCTGCGCCTGCCCACCTCGCTGCCCTATCTGTTCGCCAGTCTGAAGGTCGCGATCGCCGCCGCCCTGGTCGGCGCGATCGTGGGCGAGTTGCCGACCGGCGGACAGGCGGGGCTGGGCACGCGCCTGCTTGCCGGCTCGTATTACGGCCAGACCACCCAGATCTGGGCGGCGCTGATCGCGGCCTCGGTTCTGTCGGCCCTGCTGGTTCAGGCCGTGGCGCTGGTCGAGCGGATCGCGATCGGCCGCAGCGGAGGTGTCCGATGACCCGGTCGCTCGTCTCGCGCGGCCTTGATCTTGCCGGCGGCGGCCTGCTGCTGGCAGCCCTGCTGCTGCCGCTGACCGACACCGGCCGTGGCATGTGGGTAATGGACGCCGGCCTGCCCGCCGGGGTCATGCTGCTGGCGCTGATCCCGTTCATCTCGGCCGCCCGGCGGCCGCAAGGCTCAACGGCGCGCGGACCGCTGGTGCTGGTTGGCGCGCTGCTGGGCGCCGTGGCCACCATAGCCGCCCTGCGCACCGGCGCGGTGGCCTTCGGCACAGCCGGCCCTGGCTTCACCCTGGCGGGGATCGCGGTGATGCTGGCCGCCACCCGCGGCATCACCCTGGTCGCCCGGCTGCCCGAGGCATCGGCTGCCGCCCGGATCCTGCCGCCCGCCGCCCTGGGTCTGACCCTGCTTTATGCGTGGGAGGCGGGCTGCATCGGCTTCGGCGTGCCGCCGGTGCTGCTGCCGCCGCCCAGCGCGATCGGTTCGGCCTTCGTCGACGGCCTGCCGGTCCTGTGGGCGGATTTCATCCAGACGGTGTGGAAGGGCGCGCTGCGCGGCTATCTGATCGGCTGCACCGCCGGCATCCTGCTGGGGGTGGCGGCGGACCGGGTGGCGTTTCTGCGCCGGGGCCTGCTGCCGGTCGCCAATCTGATGAGCGCCGCCCCCATCGTGGGCATCGCGCCGATCATGGTGATGTGGTTCGGGTTCGACTGGCCGTCGAAGGCGGCGGTCGTGGTGGTGACCACGCTGTTTCCCATGCTGGTCAATACCCTGGCAGGCCTGTCGGCCACCACCCGCCAGGAACTGGACCTGATGCGGTCTTACGGCGCCGGCCATCTGACGACGCTGATCGTCGCACGGCTGCCGAACGCATTGCCCTTCCTGTTCAACGGGCTGAAGATCAGTGCGACGCTGGCGCTGATCGCAGCGATCGTCGCCGAATTCTTCGGCACGCCGGTGGTGGGCATGGGCTTCAGGATCAGCACCGAGGTGGCGCGGATGAATGTCGACGTGGTCTGGGCAACGATCCTGGTGGCGGCCCTGGCCGGATCGGGCACCTATGGGCTGCTGTCGGCGATCGAACGCCGCCTGACATTCTGGCATCCGGCGATGCGCGGCCGCTGAGGCGGACCGCGTCTCGCCCGCGATACACCCGGTTGCGGCCTTCGGAGGCTTCGGCCAAAGCCGGGTGACATTCAGGGGAGCCGCCCCCGCTGCCGACCACAGAGGTCAACCCCCGACGGCGGCAGCGCGGGGCCACGCATGACGACGAGGGAGACGAGAATGAAGACGCTCAAGACCCTCCTGACCGGATCGGTCGCAGGCATCGCCCTGGGACTGGCCGCGATGGGTTCGAGCCAGGCGGCCGACGCCTTGACCCTGCAGCTCAAATGGGTCACCCAGGCACAGTTCGCCGGGTATTACGTCGCCAAGGAGAAGGGTTTCTATGACGAAGCCGGTCTCGACGTGACCATCAAGGCCGGCGGCCCCGACATCAATCCCTCGCAGGTGATCGCCGGCGGCGGCGCCGATGTTGTGGTCGACTGGATGCCCTCGGCGCTGGCCACCCGCGAGAAGGGCGTGCCGCTGGTCAACATCGCCCAGATCTTCCAGCAGTCGGGCATGATGCTGACCTGCCGCAAGGACAGCGGCATCAAGACACCGGCCGATTTCAAGGGCCATACCCTTGGCGTCTGGTTCGGCGGCAACGAGTATCCGTTCCTGTCGTGGATGTCGACGCTGGGCTACAAGACCGAAGGCCCCGATGCCGATATCACGGTGCTGAAGCAGGGCTTCAACGTCGACCCGATCCTGCAGAAGCAGGCATCCTGCGTGTCGACCATGACCTATAACGAATACTGGCAGATCCTGGATGCCGGCCTGCCGGCCGACGAGCTGATCACCTTCAAGTATCAGGACCAGAACGTCGCGACGCTGGAAGACGGCCTGTACACGCTGGAAAAGAGCCTGGCCGACCCGGCGATGGTCGACAAGCTGGCCCGTTTCGTGAAGGCCAGCGTCAAGGGCTGGGAATATGCCGCGGCCAATCAGCCGGAAGCGGTCGAGATCGTGCTCGACAACGACACGACCGGCGCCCAGACCGAAGAACATCAGACCCGCATGATGCAGGAAGTCGCCAAGCTGCTCGCCGGCTCGGACAAGGGCATGGGTTATCTGGCGCCCGACGACTTCAAGCGCACGGTCGAGGTGCTGATGGGTGCCCAGTCCGCACCGGTCATCACCAAGGATCCCGGTGATGCCGCCTGGACCCATGCGGTCTACGACAAGGCGATGTGATCGCGTAATCGGGCCATCCGACCGCGCATCTCGACCGGACATCAACGATGCCGCCCCGGATCATCCGATCCGGGGCGGCATCTTTTGGGGTATATCATGGCAGGTGACAGGACGGCGGACGCGGCGGGCCGGCCGGGATAGACCGACGCCGGCCGGCAGGTCGGGGACGCGATCAGCGCAGGAGATCACAGACGGATGCAGCCGATATCCTTCATGCGCCGACGGCTGGCCGGCCTCAGATACCGTCTGGCCACCCGCGATATCGGCGCCATTCTGGTCACGATGGCGGTGGCAACCTATGTTGTGGTCGCGATCGATCTGTATGAAGACAGTCTGACGGCCGACAGCGCCACGGCGATGATCGAACTGGACGAGGCGCTGTCGCTGGGTGTGCTGTTATCGGTGCTGCTGCTCGGCTTCACCCTGCGCCAGTACCGGCTTCAGAAACGAGAGATGGCGCGGCGGATCGCTGCCGAGCGTCAGGCGCGGGAACTGGCCTATCAGGATCCGCTGACCGGCCTTGCCAACCGCCGGCAGTTCGAAGAAGCGCTGACCACCGCGATCGCCTCACCGCCTCGCGCCGGCGCCGCCCATGCTCTGCTGCTGCTGGACCTGAACGGTTTCAAGCAGATCAATGACGTCCACGGCCACGGGATTGGCGATGAAGTGCTGATCATCCTGGCCGCCCGCCTGCTGGGCGCCGTGCGTGACGGCGATCTGGTCGCCCGGCTGGGCGGCGATGAGTTCGCGGTGCTGTCGCAACATCTCGCCGGGCCCGAAGCGGCGACCGGCCTGGCCCGACGATTGATGCGCGTCTGCGATGAACCGGTCACCACCGGCCGCGTGCGCCATACGATCGGCACCGGCATCGGCATCGCCCTGCTGCCGCAGGATGCCACCGATCCGGGCGAGGCATTGCGCCGCGCCGACATCGCGCTCTATCGGGCAAAGGCCGAGCGCCGATCGGCCTATCGGTTCTTCGAAGCCGAGATGGACCAGCAGATCAGGCTGCGCGAGGCGCTGGAGCGCGATCTGCGGGCGGCACTCGACGCCGGCCTGCTGCATCTGCGCTTCCGTCCGTGTTTCGACCTGCGCAGTGGCGCCATCACCGGTTTCGATGCCATTCCCGGCTGGCATCACCCGGTGCATGGCGATCTGCCGCCGGACCGTTTCGTGCCGATCGCCGAGGATACCGGGCTGATCCATGCCCTTGGCCGCTGGATGCTGACCGAGGCCTGCGAGGCCGCGCAGGCCTGGCCTGGCCACGTGTCGCTTGCGGTTGATATCTTCCCCGGTCAGTTGCGGGATGCCGGCCTGCCGGCCCAGGTGGCGGCCATCCTGAACGACAGCGGGCTGAGCCCCGACCGGCTGGAACTCGACATCACCGAAAGCGCCCTGGTTGGCGACCCGCAGGCGGCCGGCACCCTGTGCGCCGGGCTGCGCCGTCTGGGCGTGCGGGTGGCGCTGGACAATTTCGGCACCGGCTATTCCAGCCTGTATCATCTGCGCCACATCAAGCTCGACCGGGTCAAGATCGACCGCAGTTTCATCGAACAGATCGGCGACAGCGAAACCAGCCGCATCGTCAGCGCATTGGCCGGGCTGGGCGACGGGCTGGGGATGGATGTCAGCGCCGAAGGCATGGTTGGCGGCACCGATGGCCGGGCCGCCCTGCTCCGCCATGGCATTCACACGGCATCGAACGGGGCGGCCCTTCTGGATCAGGCCGAAAGCCTGCTTCTGGCCAGACGGGCCGCCGCACTCAATGGAACAGAACCAGCGCCTTATTGAAGGTGATCCAGATCCCCCACAGGATCGGCAGGCCCACCGCCAGCCAGGCCAGCATCGCCGGACCGCTGATGCCGCCCCGGCCGATGCCGAACGAGCCTTCATGGGCGGCATCCACCGGTCGCAGCCGCGCCTGTTCCGCCGCAAGCTCGGCCGGCTTCATGAACCAGCGCGTGGCCAGCGGCCGCACCAGCAGATTGGCCACGAAACCCAGCGCCAGCATTGCCGCCAGCACCAGCATGATCGTGTCATAGATCTGCGCCCGCGGCACACCGGCGGCAAGCTGGGCATCGCGCATATAGGCCACGACCAGCGGCCCCAATATCCCCGCCGTCGACCATGCGGTCAGCAGCCGGCCGTGGATGGCGCCCACGAACTGGGTGCCGAAGATATCCGCCAGATAGGCGGGAATGGTGGCGAAGCCGCCGCCATACATCGATGCGATGACGCAGAAGGCCAGCACGAACAGCGCCAGCATGTGGCCGCCGGCCAGAACCGGCGCCGCCAGATACAGCGCCACCCCCAGCACGAAGAACACGGCATAGGTCAGCTTGCGGCCCAGCCGGTCGGACAGCGACGCCCAGAAGAACCGGCCACCAATGTTGAACAGCGAGATCAGCCCCACGAAACCGGCCGCGACCGCCGCGGCGGTACGTTTCTGGCTGTCGTCGAAATCCGTGAAGCCTATATCCGGCGCGCCGACCAGGCTGCCGCCGAATATCTCCTGCAACATTGGCGCGGCCACGCCGATGATGCCGATGCTGGCCGAGACGTTCAGGCACAGCACGGCCCAGATCAGCCAGAATTGCGGTGTCTTGTGGGCGTCGCGCAGATGGACATGGCCATGGGTGATCATCGCCCGGCTGGCCGGCGGCGGCGTCCAGCCATCAGGCCGCCAGCCGGCCGGCGGCACCCGATAGCCGAACGCGCCGGCCAGCATGAACACCAGATAGATCAGGGCCAGCGTCAGAAAGGTTTCCCACACCCCCACCGAGACCGGGGTGCGATAGGCATTCATCAGCATGTCGGCCAGTGGGCTGCCGATCAGCGCGCCGCCGCCGAAACCCATGATCGCCATGCCGGTCGCCATGCCACGCCGATCAGGAAACCATTTGATCAGGGTCGAGACCGGCGAGATATAGCCAAGCCCCAGCCCGATGCCGCCGATGACGCCGGACCCCAGCCACATCAGCCACAACTGATGCACGGCAATGCCCAGCGCCGACAGCGCCAGACCGCCGCACCAGCACAGGGCGGCGACGACGCCCGCCTTGCGCGGCCCGGCGCGTTCCAGCCAGCCGCCAAACAGCGCCGCCGAGGTGCCCAGCACCACGAAGAACAGGGTGTAGATCCAGACCAGATCGCTGATCCGCCAGTCGCAGGTGGTGGTGGTCAGCGCCCCGATCAGGCTGAGATTGGTGCAGGCCACCGACTGGGTGACACCGACCGCCCGCGACAGCGGCAGCCAGAAGACGCTGAAGCCATAAGCCATGCCGATGCACAGATGAATGGCGAGGGCCGCCGGCGGCACCAGCCAGCGATTGAAGCCTGGTCGCGCGATGATGCGCGTGCGATCGAGAATGCCGGGTGCCCCCGGCTCCCCCGCAATTACAGTGGTCTGCACCATGGATGACATGCCTCCCCTTTGACGCGGCGTCAGCGGGGAAGACCGGATGACGGGGCCCGGGCGGCAAACCCCACCCTGCCCTGCGCGCATGGCGATGCGGCGCAGGCTCCCGCCCGTCTGATGGCATTTCCCCCACCGGAGACCGGCCCGCTCTTCAGGCGCCCCTTGATCCTCCGGACACAGCACGCTCACCTCTTACGCGAGCCACATCAAATTGAATCATATAAACACATGATAGATACGCTCTATCAACCGGCCCGAATCGGTCGGACAGAACCGGCCGGACGCCGTCACTCGGGCAGGCCGACTCCGGTGAAAACCGATTCGAAATCGGCTTCGCGGGTGCAGGCAAGCAGGGCGCTGGCCATCGGCGATGGCGGGTCGCGATCCGACAGCACCAGCCCGATCGCCTGGGTATGCACCGGCTCGACCAGATCCACCGCCACCAGATCCCGATTGCCGCCGAAGACGTGAAAGAAGGTGTGGGGCACGATGCTCGACCAGGCGCCATGGCGGATATGGGCGCAGACCCCCAGAAAGGAATTGCTCACCACCGGCGCTGTGATCGACACGCCGATCGAGGCCGCGATGTTGTTCAGGATCCGCCGGTTCTGCATGTCCTCGCTCAACAGGCACAAGCGTTCGGCCAGCGCCTGTGCCCAGGTGATCTGGCGCCGCCGGGCCATCGGATGGCCGCGATGGGTCAGGAAGACATAGCGCTCACGGTATAACGGCACCCGCCGGACATGCTCCAGCGGCTCGTTTTCAAGATAGGTCAGGCCGCCATCCAGTTCGAATGCGTCGAGCCCGCGCTGGATCGCCCGCGATGTCAGCGACTGAATGGCGATCCCGGCCGCGGGATGGGCGCTGGTGAACCGTGCGCTCAGAAACGCCACCGACGGCATCGCCGCCGGAATCACCCCCAACCTCAGCGTGCCGCTCAGGCCTTGGCGCAACCCGGTCAGGTCGTCGCGCAGGCTGTCGTAATCGCTGAGGATCTGGCGTCCCCAGGCCAGAAGGGTTTCGCCTTCGGGTGTCAGGCCGACGAAGCGATGGCTGCGCACCACCAGCCTGACATCCAGATCCTCTTCCAGCCGCCGGATCGCCGCCGACAGGGTCGGCTGCGTCACATGGCAGACCTCCGCCGCCCGCGCGAAATGCTTTTCGCGGGCCAGGGTGACGAAATAGGACAGATGGCGCACCAGCATCCGGGCATCCCCCGACGGGACGGTGGGTATGATTTCGCAGCCCGCTACCCATAACGCATTATGGTTGCAATCTCCATGATGTCATCATCGGCGCGTCAGGCGGACCGGGCGATCTCCTGCCGCAACTGGTCGAGCTTCGCGCCGGCCCATTGCCGGGCGTCGTCGCCGAACACGAGACGCGATGGCACCTCGGCCTGCGACGCCAGCGCCACGATCCGCGCGGCGAGCAGCTTCGGATCGCCCGGCTGCCTGCCATTGGCCCCGTCCACGAATGCGCGATACTGCGCGACCGCCTCGGCATAGTCGGGAATGTCGATGCTGCCGAAGCGCGCCGACTGTTGGTCCATGAAGTCGGTGCGCAGCATCCCCGGCTCGACCAGGAGCGAGCGGACGCCCAATGGTGCCAGTTCCTGCGCAAAACCCTCCATCCATCCCTCGACCGCGAACTTCGACGCCGCGTAGACGCCCCCCCCGCCGTTGGAGACCAGCCCGCTGACCGACGAGATGGTGACGATGAGGCCTGAGCGACGCGCACGCATATGGGGGGCGACCGCGCGCGCGACATTCATTGTGCCGAACAGGTTGACCTCGAACTGACGCCGCACAGCCGCATCGGTGAAGGTCTCGAAGAAGCCCAGTTCGGCATAGCCGGCATTGTTGACCAGCACGTCGATCGCACCGAACCGCCCGGTGGTCTCGGCGACGACCGCGTTCGCGGCTTCGGCGTCGGTGATATCGAGCGCGCGCACGTGCAGGCGATCATGGTCGCCCCCACAGGCCTCGCGCACCGCGTCGGGGACGCGCGCCGTCGCCACGACCGTTTCGCCCGCATCGAGCGCCGCGCGCGTGATTTCGCGTCCAAGTCCCCGGCTTGCGCCCGTCACCAGCCAGATCTTGCCCATTGCCTGCTCCTCATTCGCTCCACTGCTACTGACTATGTCGTCATGCTAATTTATGGAGATAATGATCTGATTAATGATAGGCCTCAGTAGCGGGGATCATCAATGCGTCCGGATCAGCTCGGCGACCTCGCCGTCTTCGCGGCGATCGCCGCCGACCGCAGCTTCACGCGTGCCGCGCGGCGGCTCGGTGTCACCCAGTCGGCGTTGAGCCAGACCATGAAGCGGCTGGAGGGCCAGCTCGGTTTTCGCCTGCTCTCCCGCACGACGCGCAGCGTCGCCCCGACCGCCGCCGGCGAGCGCCTGCTCGCCACCCTGTCACCGGCGCTGGCCGGGTTGGACGACGAGATCGAGGCGCTGTCCCAGGCACGCGGGGCAGCGATCGGCACTGTCCGGATCACGACGGGCAAACACGCCGCGGACACGGTGCTGTGGCCGATGCTCCCGTCCTTCATGCGCCGCCACCCCGGCATCGAGGTCGAGGTGTGCGTCGAGGGTGGGATGACCGACGTCGTGGCGGGCCGCTACGATGCGGGCATCCGGCTCGGCGAGCGATTGGAGAAGGACATGATCGCGCTGGCGGTCGGGCCTCCGCTTCGCGTCGCGGTGGTGGCCGCTCCCGGCTATCTGAGCGCCCATCCGGCGCCGATGGAACCCGCCGACCTCGCACGCCATCGCTGCATCGCCTATCGCGACGCGCAGGGCGACCTGTCTGCGTGGTCGTTCGAGCGCGACGGCCATGCGGTGACGGTCACGCCAGGCCGCGGGCCGGTGTTCAACGACGGCGATCTGCTGGTGGCCGCCGCCCTTGAGGGATTCGGCATCCTCTACAGTCTGGAGGATCTGGTGGCGGCGCCAATTGCCGATGGCCGTCTCATCCGCTTGCTGGAACCGTGGTGCGAGCCGTTCGCCGGCTACCACCTCTATTACCCCGATCGGCAGGGCACGACGGCGTTCGAGCTGTTCAAGGAGACGCTTCGGGCAAGCAGGGCCATGTGAAAGCTTGGTCTGCGATCCGGGCGGCAGCGACCACCATGCAGGGAGGTAGGGAGGTAGGGATCCGGCGATTTACGGGGCACCGTCCCGCCGGCCGGGCAGCATCACCGCCACGACCATCGCGGTCAGCCCGAAGCCGCCCATCACCGCGAGGGTGATGGCGAAGGCGTCGAGCGGCCGGCCGGGCAGCGCCACTTCGGCGGATTCAAGCACCACCGCCAGAATGGCCACGCCGACCGCGCCGCCGAACTGGCGGTTGACATTCAGGGCGGCCGCCCCTTATGCCACCTGGTTTTCGGGCAGCGGCAGCAGATATGTGGAACCAAACAGGCCCAGCCCCAGGGTCATGGAACACAGCGCCGCCGCACCGAAGCCCGGCGCGCGATAGATTTTCAGATCCATCAATGGCCGTGCGACCCGCCGCTCCCACGCCAGGAAACAGGCACCGGCCGCCACCGCCAACACCGCCGCCGCCAGAACCTGAACCGACAGCCAGCCCTGGCTCATCCCCATGCTCAGCACGGCGATCAGCGATGACATGGCCACCGCCAGCAGGCCGAAGCCCAGCAGGTCGAAACGCCCGCCGGCTCCCGGCGGGCGTGCATCGGGCAGCGCCTTCAACGCGATGACGATGCCCGCCAGACAGACCGAAATCGCCACGAAGAACACCGACCGCCAGCCGGCGAATTCCACCAGCGCGCCGCCCAGGGTGGGCGCGAGTGCCGGCGCCAGCACCACACCCAGCCCCGTACAGCCCCATCGCCGACCCGCGCTTGTCGGGCGGATACATCCGGAAGATCACCACCATCGCCAGCGGCTGGATCATACCGGCCGCGGCCCCCTGGATGACCCGCGCCACGATGGCCGCATGGGCGCCGGGCGCGAAGCCGCCGAGCAGGGGCGGCCACGAACACCGAAATCGCCAGCACATCCAGCACATACAGCTTGCGCAAGCCCAGCCGCCGCTCGCGGGTGGTGACGGTCGCCGCCGACGGGGCCTCAGGGCGCTGCGGCGGCGGTGCCTCGGGCGCAGGTTCGCAATCCCTGGGCGCCGTCACGGGCGGTCCTCCGGTTCGGGTCGGGGTATCGCGGCCCGCAGGTGCTCGGCAGCACCCTGCACGGCGTCCAGCACCAGCAGGGCCTGGGCGATCTGATCATCGGTCAGCCCGCCCAGCAGATCGGCGCGCACGGCCGCGATCTCGCGGGCGATGGCATCGGTGGCCGGCGCCGCCTTCGGTCCCAGACCGATCACCTTGCGCCGCCGGTCCTGGCCGTCGGGCCGACGTTCCACCAGCCCGTCCGCCTCCAGCCGGTCCAGCAGCCGCACCAGGGTCGGCGCCTCGATCGCCAGCCGGTCGGCCAGTTCACGCTGCGTCAGCGGCCGGGATGTGGTCGACACCACATTCAGCACCCGCCAGCGCGACTGGGTCAGCCCATGGGGGGCCAGACGCGCATCCAGCACACTGCGCCAGCTACGCGCAAGGCGCGCCACCGTCCAGCCCAGCCGGGCACGGGGCGGGGCCGCCGGTCCCACGGCCGGCAGGATCTGTTGGGGCGTCTCGCCGGGTTGAGCAATCGGCAGCATCGGGCGCATGACCTCATGAATTGGCATCATGCGCCGAAGCTTAGCAAGCCCACTTATTAGCAGGCGAACATTCTGCCCGCAAAGCTGCCCCGCGCCTGCGGCGCGGCGCGGGGGGCAGGTGCCAGGATCAAGCGCCCAGCGGCTCCAGGATGCTGGTGTAATTGGCCACGGCGGCCCCGCCCATGTTGAACACGCCGGCACGCACCGCGTTCGGGATCTGCATGCCTTCGGGCGCGGTGCCGGTCACCTGCATCGCCGCCAGCACATGCATCGACACGCCGGTGGCGCCGATCGGGTGTCCCTTGGCCTTCAATCCCCCCGACGGGTTGACCGGCAGCCGGCCGCCCTTTTCGGTCCAGCCCTCGCGGATGGCGCGGGCGCCGTCGCCGGGCGCGGTCAGGCCCATGGCCTCATACTCCATCATCTCGGCAATGGTGAAGCAGTCATGGGTTTCCACCAGATGCAGGTCGTCCAGGGTCAGCTTCGCCTCGCCCAGCGCCCGCCGCCAGGCTTCGGCCGCGCCCTCCAGCACCGTCGGGTCGCGGCGCGACAGCGGCAGGAACTCATTCACCTGCACCGCCGCCCGGAACGCCACCGGCACCACCCCTGATGCCTGGGTCAGCTCGCGGGCCATCGTCTCGTCCGCCAGCACCAGCGCCGCCGCACCGTCCGAGACCAGCGAACAATCGGTTCGCCGCAACGGTCCCGCCACCAGCGGATTCTTGTCACTCACCGTGTTGCAGAATTCAAAGCCGAAATCCCGGCGCATCTGGGCATACGGATTGGCGCAGCCATTGCGATGGTTCTTGGCGGCGATCATCGCCAGCGCATCCATCTGGTCGCCATTCTTCGCGAAATAGGCCTGGGCGATCTGGCCGAACACGCCGGCGAAACCGCCCGGAATATTACCTTCCTCGCGCCGATAGCTGGCGCCCAGCAGCAGATCGCCGACCTTGTCGCCGGCGGTGCGGCTCATCTGCTCGGCGCCGATCACCAGCACCACCCGGCCACGCCCGGCGCGGATGAAATCCTGCGCGGCATGGATCGCCGCCGATCCGGTGGCGCAGGCGTTCTCCACCCGGGTGGCGGGCTTGAAGCGCAACCCCGGATCGGCCTGAAGCGCCAGCCCGGCCGCGAAATCCTGCGCCGAAAAGCCATTGTTGAACAGGCCGACGAAGATGCCGTCGACCTGGGCGCCATCGATGCCGGCATGGGCCATGGCATCGCGCGCCGCCTGCACGATCAGCGCTTCAAGGTCCAGCGCATCCAGCTTGCCGAAGGGCGTATGCGCCCAGCCTGCGATGCACACCCGGGTTTCAGTAGCCGACATCGATTGTCTCCCTTGTTCAGGCGCGCGTGGCAGGTTCAGGCGCGCATGCGGCCGCGCGCGCGCATCGCCAGATCACGCACCCCCGGCGACTGGGTGCGGCCCAGTTGCTGTTCGATCCGCTCGCGCTCGCGCTGCAACAGGGCCAGCAACTGGGCGCGCCGTTCCGGCGACATCCGGCTGTCGATGGCAGCGATGCTCAGCGCCGCCTCGGGTTCGCCGCGACGGTTCAGGATCGGCACGGCGACCGCGCTCATCCCCGCCACGATCATGCCGTCATTGAAGGCATAACCCTGCGCGCGGGTCTGGTCCACCAGAGACAGCAGGCGCTGGGGCTCGATCCGCGGCGCATAGGCATTCACCCGACCGGCATTGACGTCGATGATCGAGCGGATTTCATTGGGATCGGGCTGGAACGACAACAGCGCCAGACTGCCCGCCCCCACGCCCAGCGGCCGCCGGTCGCCGACTGCCAGGGTCAGGGTGCGGATCGGGAAGGCGCCTTCCTGGCGTTCCACGCAGATCGCGTCGAAGCCGCTGCGCACCGACAGATAGGCGGTATCGCCCGATGCTTCCGCGATCCGCAGCACGGCGGGTGCGGCGATCTTGCGAATGCCGAAGCGCTCGGCCGCGACCGAGCCCAGCGCGAAGGTTTCGACCCCCAGATGATAGCGGCGGCTGCCGGGATCCTGATCGACCAGCCCCTCGCGCATCAGCACCAGCAGCAGGCGGCGGACGGTCGGCTTGTTCAGCCCGCTATCCGCCACCACGTCGACCAGGCGGGCACCGCCTGCGTCGCGGCGCGCCAGGATGCGCAGCAGGCTGATCGCGCGTTCCACCGATTGGGTGCCGGTGGGGGCAGCCGGTGCGGCCGTGGCCGGGGCCGCCGCCGCACGACGAACAGAGGCGGCAGCCCTGCCGGGCGCGCCCAGAGTGGTTTCTGGCATGACAGCGTTTCCTCCAGTGGCGCCGGGCCGCCTTCGAACGGGCCACTCTCGGCGTGAAACACGGGTGACGGCAAGATCGGCCAAAGGTCCATAATATGGACGACTTACCATCACTCATTGCGAATGATGTCTCCATTACGTGAATTTGACAACGCATCAGATGATTTGTAGCCTGATCTTGCGCGAAAATTAAATCCATATCATGGACCGGACACAGCGGTTCATCGACAAGGATCCGGCCGGCGGCAGTCCGGCACGCGTTGAATGGCGGAAGGCGTGCCGGCAGGCCGGTCATGTCCTTCGCCACCTGGAAAACGAGCCCGCCAACAAGATCCGCCCGCCCGCGTGTTCCCGACGCGGGCCCAAGAGCGCTTCCGGGGAGGAAGACCGACGATGACCCAACCAGCCGACACGGCACCGCCCGCCACCGATAACGGGCGGCGGCGGCGCCTGATCGACCATCATGCCACCATGTGGCGCATTCGCGCCTTCGAACGCGCGGCAGAAGATGGCCTCGCCGCAGGCCATGTCAACGGCGCCGTCCATATGTCGATCGGCCAGGAGGCGGTGCCGACCGGTGTCGCCGCCCATCTGATCACGGAAGACGTGATCGCCTCCACGCATCGCGGCCATGGCCACAGCATTGCCAAGGGCGCCGATCTGAACGGCATGATGCTGGAACTCTTCGGCCGGGCCGGCGGCGCCTGCGCCGGCAAGGGCGGTTCCATGCACATCGCCGATTTCAAGGTCGGCATGCTCGGCGCCAATGGTGTTGTCGGCGCCGGCCTGCCGATCGCCGTCGGCGCGGCACAGGGCCTGCGCCTGCTGGGACGTGCGGCGATCGCGGTGTGCTATTTCGGCGATGGCGCCGCCAATCGCGGGCCGTTCCTGGAAAGCCTGAACTGGGCGGCGGTGTTCAAGCTGCCGGTGCTGTTCGTCTGCGAGGACAACAACTGGTCGGCCACCACCCGCACCGCGACCATGAGCGCCGGCCCTGGCATCGCCGCCCGGTCGGAAGCCCTGGGCGTGCCGGCGCTGTCGATCGACGGCAATGATGTCGAGGCGGTCGACGAGGCGGCGGGCCGGCTGATCGGCCTGATCCGTGGCGGCAGCGGCCCACGCCTGCTGCATGCCCGCACCTATCGGCTGAAGGGCCACACCGTCACCGATGCCGCCCCCTATCGCCCGGCCGACGAGGTGGCCGCGCGCTGGGAGGACGACCCGATCGCCCGCAACGCCGCCGAACTCAAGGCCCTGGGCCTCGATGACGACGAGATCGCAGCCATCGAGGTTGCCGAGACCGCGCGCATCGCCGCGTCCGTGACCGCGGCCCTGGCGGCTCCCCTGCCCGACACCGCCGCCGCCTTCGACGACGTGCAGGATATCGGCCGGCCGCGTCCCGGCGCCGAACAGGGACAGGCCTGGTCGACGCACGGGGCGATGGGCGGCATATGGGCATTGGATCGGGGGACGCAGCTATGAGCGCTTTCACCTATATCGAGGGCGCCCGGCGGGCGCTGGCCGAGGAACTGGAGCGCGACCACCGGGTCTGGGCGCTGGGCGAAGACCTGGGCCGCGGCGGCGTGTTCAAGCAGTATGACGGGCTTCAGGCGCGCTTCGGCGCCGAACGGGTCGTCGACACGCCGATATCCGAGGCGACCATCATGGGCGCCGCCGTCGGCGCCGCCCTGGTCGGCACCCGGCCGGTGGTCGAGATGCGCTTTTCCGATTTCGCACTGTGCGCGGTCGACGAACTGGTCAATCAGGCGGCCAAGAACCGGTTCATGTTTGGCGGTCAGGGCCGGGTGCCGCTGGTCGTCCGCCAGCCGATCGGGGTCTGGCGGTCGTCGGGCGCCCAGCATTCGCAGTCGCTGGAAAGCTGGTGGGTGCATATTCCGGGTCTGGTGGTCACGGCGCCGGCCACCCCCGCCGACGCCTATGGTCTGCTGAAGGCCGCGATCCGCGCCGACGACCCGGTGGTGCATCTTGAGCACAAGGCATTGTGGCCGCTGACCGGTCCGGCACCCGAAAGCGACGCCCCGGCCGAACTGGGTCGCGGCCGTATCGCCCGCCCCGGACGAGACGTCACCATCGTCGCCTGGTCGGCCGCCGTGCATGAGGCGATGGCGGCCGCCAACATCGCCGCCGCCCGCGGTGTGGATGTCGAGGTGATCGACCTGCGCACCTTGTGGCCGTGGGATGCCGAGATGGTGCTGTCATCGGTGGCCCGCACCCGGCGGCTGGTGGTGGCGCAGGAAGCCGTGCGCGATGCCGGTTTCGGTGCCGAGATCGTCGCCACCGTCACCGAAGCGCTGGGCGACCGGCTGGAAACCCGGCCGATCCGGCTGGGCGCCCCCCGGATTCCGGTCGGCTATTCGGCACCGCTGGAAGCGGCCTATCGCGTGGGGCCCGACAACATTGCCGCCGCCCTGCTGCGGGCCGTGGCATCGCCGGCCGCCGCCTGACGCCGATCAGTCGGCCAAGGCCGGCCCCGAGACAACCATCGCGATCACGAACCGACGCCGGCCGGGTTTCGATCCCCGGTCCCCTTCCCCTGGCAGCGACCACGTTCCTCCCCCAGAGCGGTTCTGCCAACCGGTGACCCGGCCGTCGTTCGCGTGCATCTGCCTGTCCATGCGCCACCCTCCGCGCTCGCGTCCGGCAGATGCCTTTGCCGCCGGCATCCGTCCCTGAGCCCCGGATGCCGGCGGTCTTTTATCCCACCGCCAGTTATCCCGCCGCCAGTTACCCCACCACCAGGCGCTGGCGGAAGAATGCCAGGATCTCGTCGCGGGCGGCGATGGTCGGCTGGCCCGCCTGATCGATCAGATGCACCGTCACCACGCTGTGCGGGGTCGGCACATGACGCGCGAAGAATGGCGGCAGATCCTTGCGGTTTGCCGACGCGTCCGGCAGCACGCGCCCCTGAAACCGATCGCCCAGGGCGCGCTCATAGGCGGCGAAGCGTTCCGCCCGGCAGATCACATCCCCGGCGAAGCGATAGCCCAGCACGACCAGATCCTCGCGTTCCAGCCGCGCCCGCACCTGTGCCAGTTCCCCGGCATCGCTTTCAAGCCCGCCGGCATCGTCCAACGGCAAGGACGGCTGGGCCAGAACCGGCTCCAGCATCATCGACAGCGCGAAATTGCCGGTGACGGGTTTGCTCTAATTATTTTGGTATGGACGCAATTATTTTGGAATGGAGGCGGGATCAGGTCGGACGAAACTGGATTTGGCTGGACGGCAGCGGACGATGCGGTAGACTAAAGATGATGCGTAGCTGGGGTGCCGACGCGCCATCTGCAAGGTTACGTACAGGCGGGTGTCGTCGGCGGCACCCGCCATTTTTATGTGTTGGGTCAGCGACCCAAGAGGATTTCGACGAAGCGGCCGGCAGCGGTGGACTGGACGGCGGCAACGATGCTCAGGGTGAGCGTGGCGAGGCTCTGACGGGACATCTGTGGGCTCCTGGAACGACGGTGAGGGTCAGCGCGGGGCAGAGGCGACGGCAAGCACGGCTTGTGCGTAATCGCCGCCATGTTCCCGCTGGATGTCGATGCATTGGTGGTTCAGGACGGTGCCGTCACCACCGCCGGCGCCGCCATGGCGCAGATGGATCTGATGCTGGCGGTCATCGCCCGCCATGGCGGCCCCGGTCTGGCCCAGGATTGCGCCCGGCTGCTGCTGCTCGACCATCGCCGATCGCAGGCCCGTTATATGGCGCCGGGCTTCATGGCCGCGACGGATGATTGCATCGCCCGCGCCGGCGCCTGGGCGCGGGCACGGCTGGATCAGCCGTTCACGATCAATCAGCTTGCCGCGGCGATGGGCATGGCGCCCCGCACCCTCGCCCGGCGCATGGCCCGCGCGACCGGCCTGTCACCGGTGGGCTTCGTTCAGCGCCTGCGCATCGAACGGGCGACGGAGCTGCTGGACACCACCACCCTGCCGCTCGACGAAATCGCCCGCCGGGTGGGCTATGCCGAACCCTCGACCCTGCGCCGGCTGATGCGCCGGGCCGGTGTCGGCACGCGGCGCCCGCCGGTTCAAGGATGATGTCGGCAGGATGCCCGGATCTATCGGGCCGTGCCGCCGTCATCGGCGTCGGTGATGCCGGTATGGTGCCATTCCATGGCCACGAAATAGGGCACACGGGCATAGCGGGCCGCCTGATCCGCCGGCCCGCCGGTGGGGGCCGGCTCGTCGAACCAGGCGAGACGGAGGCCCGCCTTGAGGAACAGCCGCATATAGGCCGAGAGCGGCCGGTGCCAGTTCGCGATCTCGATGCCGCGCCAGCCAACCCGCATCGGGCGGGTCTCAAGATAGCGGTCGAGCGCGAAATGGTCGGGCCGGCCTTCCGCGTCGTATTGCCAGCCGCGATCGGCCGAGGCGCTGGTGAAGCTGGTGAGGTTGGCGATCAGCAGGCTGCCGCCGGGCTTCAGCACCCGCGCCATCTCTGGGATGGCGGCGGCGATATCCGGGATGTCGATCAGCGTCAGATAGCTGACCACCAGATCGAAGCTGGCATCGGGAAAATCCAGCGCCTCGGCCCGGCCCGCGCGATAATCTCCGGCGGGGTCGCGGTCGCGGGCCACCGCGAGCAGTTCGGGCGTGGGGTCGATACCGGTCGCCCGGATGCCTTCCGCCGCCATGATCCGGCAGAAGCGCCCCTCGCCACAGCCGACATCGAGCGCGGTCTGAAAACCGCGACCGCGCAGCCGCGGGATCATCACCGGGTCGAGGACATGGGCGCGGCCATAATCGCCATGCTCGCCCTGCTCGCGAACCCAGGCATCGGCGGAAGCCCGCCAGCCGTCGTCGTCTCCGCCGGTCATGATCCCGTCACCCCGCAAGCCGTCAGCGTCCGCCGGCCACCCGCACGATGGTGCCCGACACGTAAGAGGACGCGTCGGATAGCAGAAACATGATCGTCTGCGCAACCTCGGCGGCGCTGCCGGCGCGGGCGAGCGGAATGTTCGGCGCCAGCTTCTCCACCCGGTCGGGCATGCCGGCATCGGCGTGAATATTCGTGTCGATCAGCCCCGGCGACACCGCATTGACCCGGATGCCGTCGCTGGCCAGTTCGCGCGACAGGCCGATGGTCAGGCTGTCGATCGCACCCTTCGATGCCGCATACCAGACGAACTCGCCTGGGCTGCCCAGGGTCGCTGCCGCCGACGAGACATTGACCATCACCCCGCCGCCGCCGCCCCGGCTGGTCACCATCACCCGCGCGCCGGCACGGGCCACCATGATCGCGCCGGTCACGTTCAGATCGATCACCCGCGCGATATTCGCGGGGTCGGCATCGGCCAGCCGGCTGCCGGTGCCGGTGATGCCGGCATTGTTGACCAGATGGGTCAGCCGGCCCCAGCGCGCCATCACCGCATCGACCAGCGCATCGGCGGCCCCCGGTTCGGCCATGTCGCCCTGAAACGCCTCGGCATCGGCGCCTTCGGCGCGCAGATCGGCAACCAGGGCATCGGCCGCCGCGGCGTCGCGGGCATAATTGACCGCCACCGCATAGCCGGCCGCCGCCGCCAGCCGGCAGGTGGCGGCGCCGATGCCGCGTCCGCCGCCGGTCACCAGCAGCACCTTTGCCGTATCCTTGCCCATCATCGCTCTCCCTGATCGCCAGAAACACCCCACGAGCGCATATCCGCGCATTGACCGCAAGGCCCGGAGGCGAGGATACTAGATGATCTTTGATCAAACAATGCGGCTGTCTGCCCCCGGGCGCCGCGCCCCTGCCCTGGCCGATGGACGAGACAGATGACCCGGAGCGATGCCATCCCTTCCACCGCGCGCACGATCGATCCTGCCACCGATCCCGTCACCGACCCTTGGCCGGCCGACGAGCCCCGCAACCTGACATTGACCGCCAACACCATGGTCGACGGGCTGGCGCGCAGCGCCACCCGGGATCCCGGCCGCACCGCCCTGCATTATTACGGGGCAACGCTCAGCTATGGCGTGCTGCACGAAGCGGTAGAGCGGCTGGCGGCGGCGCTGGTGCGGATCATCAGTGTCTGCCGGGGCGACCGGGTGCTGATCGCGCTTCAGAATTCGCCACAATACATCATCGCCTATCATGCCGTGCTGCGCGCCGATGCGGTGGCGGTGCCGGTCAACCCGATGTATCGCGGGCCCGAGCTTGCCTTCATCGCCGCCGACAGCGGCGCCAGGGTCGCGATCATCGGCGACGATCTGGTTGAGGACTTCGCCGGGCTGACCGAAGCCGGCGGGCCGCTGCGCGCGGTCGTTGCCGCGCATTATGCCGACATGGCCGGCAACGATCCGCGCATGCCCTGGCCGGCGGTGATGACCGCGCCGCGCGCGGCGCTGCCCGAAGGCGGCATCTGGCACGACTGGCGCGCGCTGACCGATGCCGCCGCGGCCGGCGACGCCCTGCCCCCGGCGCTGAGCGGTCGCGACGATCTGTGCCTGATGCCCTATACCTCTGGCAGCACCGGCCGGCCCAAGGCCTGCATGCACACCCATCTGTCGGTGCTGTTCACGGCGGAAGCCCAGATGCGGCTATACCAGATGACCGCCGATGATGCCGTCACCGCCTTTCTCACCCTGTTTCATGTTGCCGGCATGCAGGCCTCGATGAACGCCGCTCTGCTTGCCGGCAGCGAGATCGTGATCATGACCCGCTGGGATCGCGATCTTGTGCCGGTGCTGCTGGCCGACCGGCAGGTCAGCTTCTGGAATGCCGCGCCGGCGATGGTGGTCGACGTGCTGGGCAGCGCCAGTTTCGACCCCGCCTGTCTCGCCCGCGTGCGGGTGCTGACCGGAGGTGGTGCCGCCATGCCCGAAGCCGTTGCCGCCGAGTTGAAGCAGCGTTACGGGCTGGTGTTCATTGAAGGCTATGGCATGACCGAAACCATGTCGCCCACCCATATGAACCCGATGCATGCCCCGCGCCCGCAATGCCTGGGCATCCCGATCCACGACACCGATGCCCGCATCGTCGATCCTGAGACCCTGGCGGAACTGCCCGACGGCGAGACCGGCGAAATCGTGGTGGCGGGGCCGCAGATCCTGAAAGGCTATTGGAACCGCCCCGATGCCGATGCCGAGGCGTTCTTCATGCGCGATGGCAAACGCTTTCTGCGCACCGGCGATCTGGGCCGGCGCGACGCCGCCGGGTATTTCTATGCCGTCGACCGGCTGAAGCGGATGATCAATGTCGGTGGCTTCAAGGCCTGGCCGGCCGAGATCGAAACCGCCTTGTTCCGCCATCCCGCCATCCGCGACGCCTGCGTCATCTCGGTGCCCGATGCCCGGCGCGGCGAGGCGGTGAAAGCGGTGATCGTGCTGAAGCCCGAGGCACAGGGCCGGGTGACGGCCGAGGACATCATCGCCTGGGCGCGCGGCGAACTGGCCGCCTATAAGGTGCCGCGCGTCATCAGCTTCGCCGACAGCCTGCCCCGCACCGCCACCAACAAGGTCGATTGGCGGGGATTGCAGGATGCGGAACGGGCGCGGGCCGCCGGTACCTGACCGGGGCATCGCTCATTTGCGAATGACACGCATTGTCATGTGGTGCCGCCTCCGCTAACCTGCCCGCAGCTATCCGCCAACATCACCCGATCCAACCATGTTTCCGGGGGCGGACAGCTTGGGCACGCACAGTCTCTCGATCGGCCGGCTCTATGGTGCGGAATGCGATCGTCTGCGGCGCATCGCCCGGCGCCTCTCAGGGGATGCAACCACGGCCGAGGATCTCGTCCAGCAGGCCTTCGTCAACCTGCTCCGCCACGACGTACCGGTCAGCCAGGCCTATGTCACCACGGCGGTGCGCAACCTGACCTTGAACTATCTGCGCGACGCCAGGCGCCGTGCCGAGGTGATGCTGTCCGACGACCGGATGGCCCGGATCGCCGATCAGGCGGCATCACCAGAGGCCACGGCCATCCACCGCAACGAGGTCAGGCGGCTGCTGACGGCGATCAACGCCCTGCCGCCGCGCCGGCGCCAGAGCTTCGTGCTGAACAAGCTTGCCGGCCTCACCTATAACGAGATCGCCTTGCGCATGGGCGTGTCGCGCAACACCGTCATCTCGCAGATCGTGCAGGCGATGGCCGATCTGGACCGCATGCTGCGGTGACCCCGGATCAGGATGGCCGCGGCATGACCGATGACAGCGCCCACGACCGCGAGCAGGCCGAGGCTCTGAAATGGTTCCTGCTGATGAAAGAGGAACCGGTCGCCCACGCAGATCGTGACGCCTTCGCCAGATGGCTTGCCGGGCATGAGCGGCGTGCCGACGCCTATGCACGCGCGGAAGCGCTGTGGGCGCGCTTCGATGCGGTCAAGCCCTCCTATGACGCCATGGCGGGCGGGCGCATGTCGGATGGGCGCAGGTCGGATGGGCGCCGGATCAGCCGCCGTGCGGTGCTGACCGGCGGCGCGGTTCTGGTGGCGGGCGCCGCCGGCTCGCAACTCGTGTCGCCCGCACGCCTGCTGGCCGATGCGACGACCGGGGTGGCGGAGCGGCGGATGCTGACATTGCCCGATGGCAGCCGGGTCGAACTCGCCAGTCGCTCGGCGCTGTCGATCCGCTATACCGGCCAGCGGCGCGCCGTCACTCTGCATGATGGCGAAGGCTGGTTTCAGCCGATGCCCGATCCGCGCCCCTTCGTGGCGCGCACCGCACAGGGGCTTGTCGCCACCACACGCGCCGGCTTCGATCTGCGCGCACGTGCCCGGGCCTCGACCGTCTACGCGATCGACGGCGAGATCACGGTGATGCCCGATATGGCTGCCCCGTTCACGGTGGCGCCGCGCCAGGATGTCCGCTTCACCGACCAGGGCATGCAGCGCGCCCTGCGGCGGACACCTGAAGACGTGCTCGCCTGGCGCCACGACCGGATCGTGTTCGAGGATGTGCCGCTTGCCGAGGTGCTCGACGACCTCGGCCGCCATCGCCACGGGCCGATCCTGCTCGCCGACCGCCGGGCGGCGGCCCTGACGGTGACCGCGGTGTTCGACCTGACCGATATCGACCGGGCCCTCGCCATCATCGGCGAAACCCTGCCGGTCCGGATGTATCGCATGGCCGGGCTGGTCGTGGTGAGATCGGCCTGATCGCGTGCCCGATGTCGCATCGCGTGCCCGATGCCGCCCGGCGCTATCGCAGCAGATCGATCATCACCTGCCGGGCGGCGCGGCCTTCCGGACAGGGCAGCAGCGGATAGACATGGATCAGGCCCGGCGCCTCGTGATAGTCGACCGCGACACCGGCCGCACGTGCCTTGGCCACCAGCAACCGGGTGTCGGGATTGGTGATGTCGCGCATGCCGCTGAAGATGGTCAGGCCACCCAGCCCGCTCAGATCCGAAAACAGCGGGCTGACCAGCATGTGGTCGAGCGCAAGCATGCCGCGCCAATGCTCGATCGCGGTCCGGATGCCGGCCCGCGCTAGCCATGGATCCTGCGGTTCGACATGGTCGACCTCCGGATTGGCCATGGTCAGGTCCAGCGCCGGCGAGATCAGGATGGTGTGGCGCAGCGCCGGTGCGCCTCGCTCGCGCAGCAGCAGGGCCGCCGACAGCATGATCTGGCCACCGGCCGAATCGCCCAGCGCACTGACCCGCCCGGCACCATGCTGCCCGATCAGATCGGCGAGCATATCGGCCATCACCGGCACCACCACGCCCGCCGTGCCGCGCGGTGCCAGCGGATAGATCGGCACGATGATGGTGGCACCGCTCTGCCGGGCCAATGTCGCCGCCAGCCGCCATTGCAGCGGGTGAATTTCCCGGATCCAGGCGCCGCCATGGGCATAGACCACGTACTGCCCCGACGACTGCCCCAGCGGCGCCACGCGATAGACCGGCCAGCCGCTGTCATGGTCGACCGAGATCCGCACCCGGCGCTCCAGCCGCTTCGGCGGCCCGAAGGCGCTGGGCCTCAGACGGCTGTCCTCGATGCTGCGCGCGGTCTTTTCAGGGTCCGAGAACAGACGTTTCGCCCCGGTCAGGGCGATGAGCTGCGGCAGAAGACGGCTGGCAAGGCTCGGCACCGCGCATGCCCTTTCATCAGATTGGGTCGCCATCATGGGGCGGGCTTTCAGCATAGCCTGTGACGAGCCATGGATACGAGCCCGCATCGCCCCACCGCCACCGCCGCGCTTTTTTGCACCCGCCAGTCATTACCCCGGCCCTGCCGGGTGTCTGACCTTAATGAAGGCCGCAGCAACGGCCAGCCATGAGGCATCAGACCAGGAAGGATCGACCCCGTGCGGGCAAATCGTCAGACCCATCATCGAGCCACCGGCAGCACCCCCCGGACCCCGGCCGCGGCACAGGGCACACGCGCCATGCTGATCATCCTGCTGACCGGCACGGTGCTGCCGGTCGCGGCGCTGATGCCGATGCCGGCGCGCGCGCAGGTCCAGGACACCGCACGGCCATTCGCCATCGACGCCCAGCCATTATCCGCGGCCCTGCTGCGGTTCTCGGAAACCAGCCGGCGGCAGATCATCGCCGATGCCGGATTGCTGCGCGATAAGATGGCGCCGGCGCTGCACGGCGACTTCAACGATGACGACGCGCTCCGCCGCCTGCTGGCCGGAACCGGGCTGACCCACCGGCTCAGCGGCGATGCGGTCATCATCATGGCGGCGCCGGACGACGCCGCTGGATTGTCGCCGGAACATCTGGGGCCGCTGGTGGTGTCGGGCGCCACCGGCCGCGCGGCGCAGATCTACGAGACGGCGGCACCGAAGAGCTATGTTCCGGCCGAGACGATCGAACGCTATCGCGGCAGCAGCCCGGCCGACATGTTCCGTGGCGTGCCCGGCGTGATGTCGGGCGAGGCCCGCAACGGCGCCGGCTCGATCGACGTCAATATCCGCGGCATGCAGGGCATGGGCCGGGTCGCCGTCACCGTCGACGGCACCTCGAATGCGGTGACCGTGTATCAGGGCTATCAGGGCGTATCGAACCGGAGCTTCGTCGACCCGGATTTCCTGGCCGGCATCGACATCACCAGGGGATCGGACGTGGCATCCAGCGGCATCGCCGGCACGGTGGCCATGACCACGCTGGGGGCGGATGACATCGTCTCGGAAGGCGAGACCCTGGGTATCCGCCTGAAGGGCGGTTTCGGCACCAACACCGCCTCGCCCAGCACCGGCCAGCGCGGCGGCTATGCCTGGCCGAACTCGCCCAATGCCGAGCCGGTCGCCACATCCAGCGCCGCCGGCATGGACCGGCCATCGCTGCTGGAGCCGACCAGCGGGTCAGGCAGTGTGGTTGCCGCCCTGAAGGAAGACCGCATCGATCTGGTGGTCGGCTATGCCTATCGTCGCCAGGGCAATTATCATGCAGGTGAACATGGCCCGGCAGCCGATCCGGTCAGCACCGGCCCGCGCGAATACTGCTACGCCAGCGGCTATTGTCCGGGCACGGATTATACCGACTATATCGAGAATGGCGGCATCGCCAATTATCGCGCCGGCGAAGAGGTTCTGAACACCCAGCTTGAGACCAAATCCTGGCTGGCCAAGGGCACGCTGCGTCTGGGCGATGAACACAGCATCCAGCTTGGCTATAACGGCTTCAACAGCGAGGCCGGCGACCTTCTGGCCTCGCGCCTGACCAGCGAGCGCGGCCGGGCCGTTCAGCAGGACCAGACCGCCGGCGCCAAGGTCGACGCTTACTCGCTGAAATACCGCTGGCTGCCGGATGATGGCGAGCTTATCGACCTGAAGGCCGGCCTCTGGCAGACCAGGCTCGAAATGCGCAACCCGCGCCGCAGTCAGGTGCTGTTCCCGAAGCCCGAGGATTTCGGTCTGCCGGCGAATTACCGCACCGGATCGGACACGGTGATGTGGGGCGCCGACGTCATCAATGCCTCCCGGCTCGACACCGGCATGGGGTCGCTGGGGCTGACCTATGGTCTGTCGTATCAGAACGAGGATACCCGGCCCAGCGCCTATACGCCGGAACTGGAAAGCTGGCTCGATCTACGCGACGGCAGCCGGCAGGAGGCCGCCGGCTTCGTGAAGGCGGCATGGCAGCCGATCGACTGGCTGACCGTCAATGGCGGCCTGCGCTATCAGCATTTCTGGTCGGAGGACCGCAACGAGCCGGAACTGGCCCGGCCGGGCTATGCGTATGACAATGCGCTGGACGATGGCGGCTTCAGCCCGGCGCTGGGCGTGACGGTCGAGCCGTTCAAGGACACGCAGTTCTATGTCAACTGGTCGGATGCGCTGCGGATGCCCAGCATCATCGAGTCGGTGTCGGCCTTCACGATGAATGTGAACAAGGCTCTGGTGCCCGAGCGGTCGCGGAACTGGGAACTGGGGGTCAATCACCGCCAGAACCGGGTGCTCACCGATGGCGATCAGGCGATGGCCAAGTTCGGCGTCTTCGACTGGACGGTATCGGATTATATCGCCCGCGAATGGTATACGGTGAACGGCGTATCGGGCCTGCACATCCACAACATCGACCAGGCCCATTTCTCGGGGCTGGAATTCTCGGGCCGCTATGAAATCGACGGCTTCACCGCCGAACTCAATGCCAATTATTATCTGGATGTGGAATTCTGCCGGACGTCGGACAGTTGCGGCAACAAGTCGCTCTATGCCGATTACGCCACCAATCAGGTACCGCCCGAATACATGGTCGATCTGATGCTGTCGCAGCGCCTGTTCGACGATGCCCTGACCATCGGCGGTCGCGCATCCCATATCGGCGCCCGCGCCATCGGCCATGGCGACGTCACAGCGCAGGGTGCCTCGCAGTTCATTTCCATGATCGACTGGAAGCCCTATACCCTGGTCGATCTGTTCGCCGAACTTGAGGTGACCGACAACCTCACGACCGGCATCCGGGTGCAGAACCTCACCGACCGCTATTATGTCGACCCGTTGAGCCTGGTCCAGCAGCCGGGCCCGGGCCGCACGATCTATGCCTCGGCGACGTTGAAGTTCTGACCCGATGGGGCCGGCCTGAACGATCGTTCAGGCCGGCCCCATCTCCAGTCCAGATCAATTTCCAACGCGGATCACGCCGGATCGAGCGGGCCGCCCTCGGCATGCGCGGCGCGGAAGCCAACCTGCAAACGGTTCCATACATTGATGGCACCGATGGCGAGCGTCAGGTTGACCTGTTCGGCCGGGGTGAACGCCGCCTTGACCAGATCGTAATCGGCATCCGGCGCGCCGGTGGCGGCAAGATTGGTCAGCGCCTCGGTCCAGGCCAGCGCCGCGCGTTCGCGCGGGGTATAGAGCGTCGACTCCCGCCACGCATTCAGCATGTGCAGCCGCATTTCGGCCTCGCCGGCCCGGCGCATGTCGGTCGCGTGCATATGAATGCAGAAGGCGCAGCCATTGATCTGCGAGGCGCGCAGCTTCACCAGTTCGAGCAGCGCATGTTCAAGACCGCTCGCCCTGATGCTGGTCTCAAGGGCGACCATCGCCTTGATCCCGGCGGGAGCGGCTGTCATGTGGTTTTCCAGGCGCGGTGTCATCGTCGTCTCCATCCATCTCGGTGTCCGATGCGGGGGGCATCATCCTTAAGACGCGCCGGTGGCCGTGAATGTGACATGGCCGATCGATATGTCCGCAGGCGCACCCCGCACCGGAGCACGACCCTGACGGCCTGAACGAAAAACCCCCCGCACATGTCGCCATGTGCGGGGGGATGTCGCATCCGCGAGGATCTGGGGGGGGAGGAGGCCATCTCTCCCCACGGATGCGCGGCAGCAGCGTCTGGATCGGACATGACCGGGGAGGAGCGTGCCCTTATTCCGCTGCCGCAATCCCGGAGGCAGGGCCATAGCCGCCGCCGCCGGGAGTTTCGAAGATCACCTTGTCGCCGCGCTTCAACGGCACGTTCGCTTTGCCCGGCAGATCCGTGCGCCGGCCATCGACCGACACCAGGGTTGCGCGCGCCGGTGCGCCATCGGCACCCCCACGCAGCCCATAGGGCGGCACGATGCGGCGTTCGAACATGGTGGTCAGCGAGATGCCATCGCCCAGCACCTCATAGATCCGCACCTGCCCCTCGCCACCCTTGTGGCGGCCGGCCCCGCCCGACCCGTGGCGCAACGTCTGGCGTTCCAGGCGCAGCAGATATTCGGCCTCGATCACCTCGACCGGGGTGTTCATCACATTGGTGAGATGAACGCGGACCACACTCATGCCATCACGGTCGATGCGCGCACCCTCGCCACCGCCATGGGGTTCATAGAAGGTTGCCCAGCGTCCGTTCGGGCCGGGGCCGCTGAAGATCAGCAAGCCGGCGGAGGTGTTGCCACCGGCGGTCATCCGCTCGCCCAGCACCGGCTCGAAGGCCTTGAACAGGGCATCGACCGCACGCTGCGAGGTCTCGTGATTGCCGCCGACCACCGGCTTGTCGGGGCCGGGATCGAGCACCGAGCCCGGGCGGGTGACGATCTCAAGTGGGCGATAGCAGCCGCCATTGGGCTGGATCGCCGATCCAGCCAGCGCCTTGACCACATAGAACACCGCCGCACCGGCAATCGACGGCGTGGTGTTCAACGGGCCGGCGATCGCGTCGTCGGTGCCCGACCAGTCGAAATGCGCCCGGTCGCCCGAAATCTCCACCCGGACCCGGATCGCCACCGGCCGGTCGCCGGGGCCGCCATCATCCAGATAGTCGACACCCTCATAAACGCCATCCGGCAACGCGGTGATCGCCGCGCGCATCTGGGCTTCCGAGATATCCTGAAGGGCTGCCATCGCCTCGGCGACGGTATCGGCGCCATGACGCTCGACGATTTCCTGAATCCGCCGACCGGCGACCCGGGTGGCCGCCACCTGCGCCAGCAGATCGCCTTCCCGTTCGGCGGCACCCCGGACATTGGCCAGGATCAGCCCGATCTTCTCGTCATCGGGTTTGTCATCGGCGAAGATCCGGGTGGGCGGGATGCGCATGCCTTCCATCCAGGCATCGGTCGCCGCGGCATAATAGCTGCCCGGTGCGGCACCGCCGATATCCGCCCAATGGGCCAGCTGCACTGCAAAGGCCAGCAGCCGGTCGCCGGCGAAGACCGGCCGGATCACCTTGACGTCGGGCAGATGATTGCCGCCGACATCCGGCAGGTTCAGGATCCAGACATCGCCCGGCCGCAGCCTTTCGGCCGGCACGCGGGCCAGGAAGGCCTGGATGGTGAAGGCCATCACGCCCAGATGCACCGGCACGTCATGGCCCTGGGCGATCAGCCCGCCACGATGGTCGGTCAGGGCCGATGACAGGTCGCCCGCCTCGCGCAGCAGCGGCGACCGGGCCGAACGCATCACCACCAGCGACATTTCCTCGGCCGCCGAGGTCAGGGCGTTGCGGATGATCTCGACAATGAAGGGATCGACGCTCATGGCCCTCAGCTCCCAGTCAGACGGATATGCAGATGACCGAACCGGTCGGCCCAGGCGACGGCCCCCGGCTCCACCACCACGGTCGACACCGCGTCCTCAATGATCGCCGGCCCCTGAACGCGGACATCCACGCCCAGGCGCTCGCGATCGATCCGCGGCGTATCGACCGGCCCTGAGCCTTCGAACCAGCAGATATTGCGGCTGTTGACCGGCAGGTCGTCGGTCTCGCCCGCCGCCGTCACCGGCGCATCGGCGATCGCCACCGCCGGCACCGAGGCCCGCACACGGATCGATTCCACTTCCCACGGTTCGTCGGTGGCATAGCCATAGAGCCGGACATGCGCTTCGTGGAAAGCCGCGGTGATGTCGTCGGCGCCGCGCATGCCGGCAACCGGCACCTCGACCGCATCCGACTGGCCGACATAGCGCAGCAGGGCGACTTCCGCGGCCTCCATCCGGGCGGGATCGAAGCCCGCCTCGACCAGCGGCGTCGCCGCCTGATCGCGCAGATCGGCCAGTGCGGCATCGAACCGCGCCTCGGACCAGTCGCTGCGCTTCAGGCGCACCGTGCGCTGCATGGTGAAGGATGGTTCGGCGGCGATGCAGCCATAGGCCGAGAACCCGCCCGACACCCCCGGCACCAGAATATGATCGATGCCCACTTCGCGCGCGAGCCCGCAGGCATGCATCGGCCCGGCGCCGCCAAAGGCGATCAGCGTGCAGCCGCGGATATCCACGCCCCGCTCCACCGTCACCCGCCGCAGCGCGCGCGCCATCACCGCATTGGCGACCTGAACCACGCCAAGGGCTGTGCCTGCCGTGTCACGCCCCAGCGCCTGACCGATCGGCGCCAGAACCTTGGCCGCCGCGTCCAGATCCAGCCGGATCGAGCCGCCGAGAACCCGGTTCGGATCCAGATAGCCCAGCAGGGCATTGGCATCCGTGATGGTCGGCCGGGCGCCGCCACGGGCATAGACCGCCGGTCCCGGATCGGCGCCGGCGCTGTCCGGGCCGATGGTCAGCCCGCCATGGGCCGAACGCACGATCGACCCGCCACCGGCGCCGATCGATTCGATCGCCACCATCGGTTGGCGCACCGGCCGGCCGGCCAGCTTGCGGTTGCTTGCGATCTCGACGACGCCATCGACGATCAGCGACACATCGGTTGTGGTGCCGCCCATGTCGAAGGCGAGCGCGCGGGCGATCTCTGCCTGAGCCGCCGCACCGGCGGCGGCGGCGGCACCTGCCGCCGGACCCGACATCGCCAGCGAGAGCGGCCGTGCCCGGGCGGCCGCAAGCGAGGTCATGCCGCCGGCGGAGTGAAACAGATGCACATGGGTGCCCTCGGGCACATGGCCGCCCAGCCGCTCGACATAGGTCGAGGCCAGCGGCATCACGCCGGCATTCAACACGGTCGTCAGCGTGCGTTCATATTCGCGCGCCTCGGGGCTGACCTCATGCGACAGCGAGACATGCGGCATCAGGTCGCGCAGCCGTGCCCCCAGCGCCGCTTCATGGGCGGGCTCGGCATAGGCGTGCAGCAGCGCCACGGCGACGGCACCCGCGCCCGAGGCCTTCACCGCCTGGGCCACCCGCTCGATCTCGGCCGTGGTCGGCGCCTTCAGCACGGTGCCCTGGGCATCGACCCGTTCATCGAAGCCGAAACAGCATTCCGGCGGCACATCGGCCGGCAGCCGCGGCAGGGTCGCCAGATCATACAGGGTGTGGCGGCTCTGCCGGGCGATCGACAGCACATCCTCGAAGCCCAGTGTGGTCACCAGGGCGACCGGCGCGGTCTTGCCCTCGACCAGCGCATTGGTGACCAGGGTCGTGCCATGGACCAGTTCACTGACCTGCGGCCAGCCGAGGCCCACCGCCTCCAGCGCCGCGACCAACCCGCTCAACGGAGCCGACGGCACCGTCGGCACCTTGGCGAGACGGCGTTCACCGCTCGCGGTGTCGATCGCAACCACATCGGTGAAGGTGCCGCCGATGTCGATGCCGACCCGCCAGCGCCGGGGGGAGATATCCGGGGTGACAGACTTGGTCATGGAACGATCCGTGCTGAAGGGAGCGGGGCAGAAGCGGGTGGGACAAGGGGGCGGAACATAAGGATCGCGGCCATGGCTCACGCCGCCTTCACGGCCGGCAGCACCGCATCGACGGTCCGCTTCAGCTTGTCGACGATCTCGGCCAGTTGATCGTGGCTGGCAATGAAGGGCGGTGCCAGCAGCACATGATCACCACGCACCCCGTCGGCGGTGCCGGGCGAGGGATAGCAGATCAGGCCGTTCTGGAAGGCCAGTTCGGCGATCTTCGCGGCCAGGCCCAGTTCGGGCGCGAACGGCGCCTTGGTCGCGCGGTCGGCGACAAGCTCGATGCCACGGAAGAAGCCGCGACCGCGAATATCACCAACGAAGGGGCTGTCGCCGAAGGCATCGGTCAGCATGTCGTGCAGCACCAGCCCGTCGGCCCGGCATTTCTCGACCAGACCATCGCGGCGGATGACGGTCTGCACCGCAAGCGAGGCCGCACAGGCCAGCGTGTGGCCCGAATAGGTGTGCACCGTCGCCACCTTGCCGTCGGCCGCGATGATGTCCTGATAGACCTGTTCGGAATAGATCGCGGCGCCGATCGGCATATAACCGCCACCCAGGCCCTTGGCGATGGTCATGATATCGGGCTCGACACCATCCACCGCCAGCGCCCGCCAGGCCTCGCAGCGCCCGACGCCGCACATCACCTCGTCCGAGACCATCAGCACGCCATGGCGGTCGCAGACCTCGCGCATCCGCCGGGCATAGCCGGCCGGCGCCGGCACAGCACCACCGGCCGCCCCCACCACCGGCTCGAAAAAGAAGGCCGCCACAGTCTCAGGGCCGGCCGCGATCAGCGCCTGCTCGAACTCATTGGCCAGCGCCTCGGCCAACCCCTCAGGCCCCTGGCCGGCACCGGCGATCGGGCGATAGGCATTGGCGGCCGAGACATGAATGACATCCAGCAGCGCCTGCTCATAGGGTGCGCGCCGCGCCGGATGGCCCGACAGCGACAGCGTGCCCAGGGTATAGCCGTGCCACGACTGGTTGCGGGCGATGAACCGGGTGCGTCCCTTGAAGCCGCGGGCGCGCTGGCACTGCAGGGCCAGCTTCATCGCGGTCTCGTTCGCTTCCGAGCCGCCCGAGATATAGGACACGCGGGTCAGATTGCCGCCGGCCTGTTCCACCAGCAGCTCCGACAGGGCGTCGATCGCATCGGTGGTGAAGGTGGTCGAATAGCCGAATTCCAGCGCACCCAGCTGCTGGCGCATGGCATCGAGCACTTCGGGGTGCGAATGCCCCAGACAGAACAGCGCCGGGCCACCGGAGCCATCGATATACTGGCGGCCATCGGCGTCATGCAGGTAAACGCCCTCGCCGCGCAGGGCCTTGGGCAGGATCTGGGCTGGGGCGTGCTGGTTGACCCAGCGATGGGGACGTCCTGACATCAGGCTACCTCGTATCTTCGATCTTTGATCAAACTTTACGCTCATGCCCGTGCCTGTCAAGCAGCACACCCTGTCATTCGAGCATCCCGGCGATGAAACGGGAGACAGAGGCCAGGATTGTCGGGCGCGGGGGCGCGGGTGTGGAGGGTCGTCAGCAGAAAATCACAAATCGACCAGTGATATATCGACAGCATCCGTTTCGGTGAAGGCCGCCGGGTTGACCTCCTGGATCACGTCGGCGGCTTCCATCAAGTCCATGCGGATGGCATTGGCGGCGGCGGTCGCGTCATGGGCGCGCAGGGCCGCAATCGCCTCGCCGTGGTTAACCTCGGTTGCCTTCACACCACTCTGGCTATAGCTCAGGCGGATGAACGGACCCATTTTCAGCCACAGCATACGAATATGCTGCATCAGCACATCCGATTCGGCGGCCGCATAGATGGTGAAGTGGAAGTCCTGGTTCAGCGCGAAATAGCGCTCGGCATCATTCTCCAGCAATGCGGCGGTCATGCCGTCCGACAGCTGCTGAAGGTGGTCGCATTGCGCGGGCGTGAACCGTGGTGCCGCAAGCTCGGTGGCATGGCCTTCCAGCAGCAGGCGGATGCCCAGGATCTGGCGGAACCGTTCATGGGTCATGACCGGCACCTTGACCATGCGGTTGGGCAGCATTTCGAGTGCCCCTTCCGCCACAAGCTGGCGCAGCGCCTCACGCACCGGCATGGCGCTGACATTCAGCGCCTCGGCCAGTGCGATGATCCCCAGATGCTGCCCGGGCAGGAACCGCCCGGCCATGATCGCCGATCGCAACTGGGTATAGATCTGGTCGCGCAGCGTGGTTTTCATCGGCCTGTCGATGCCAGCCAGATCCATCAGATTTTGGGTCACATCCATCTCCTTGCCCCGGCCAGTCATCATCGTCCGCGCCATCCGGTCACGCCGCATCCGGCTCGAAATGCGGGATCGCCGCGATCAGCTCGGCCGTATAGGGATGGGCCGGCCGCTCGAAGACCGTGGCACTGTCGCCCGCTTCCACCACCTGACCACGCCTGAGCACGACCACCGTCTCGCACAGCATCCTGACCACGTTCAGGTCATGGCTGACGAACAGATAGGTCAGCCCGGTCTCGCGCCGCAGGCGATCGAGCAATCCCAATACCACCGCCTGAACGGAAACGTCGAGTGCCGCCGTCGGCTCGTCCAGGATAAGCAGTCGCGGTTCCACGGCGATCGCCCGGGCGATGCCGACACGCGCCTTCTGGCCGCCCGACAACTGATGCGGAAAGCGGTCGAGCAGGTCATGGGGCAGCCCCACCCGATCGGCCAGTTCCTCGGCACGCCGGCGCAGGGCGACACCGCTTTTCTGAGCGGTCAGCCGGCGCAGCGGATCGACGATGCTGTCGAAGGCGGTGAAGCGCGGGTTCAGACTGTCGGTCGGATCCTGAAACACGATCTGGATGTCACGGCGCAACGGGTGCTTGTGAAACAGATCGGCCGGCACGCTGGCGATATCCTCGCCGTCGAACAGGATCTCGCCGCCGGTCGTATCCAGCAGCCGGCAGACCATGCGCGAAATCGTGGTCTTGCCCGATCCGCTTTCCCCCACCAGCCCCAGCGCCTGGCCGGGTTTCAGCGAAAAGCTCACATCATCGACCGCGTTCATGTCGCCGAAACGCTTGAACAGCCCGCGCAGTTCCAGCAGTGGCGTCGCCGGGCTGGCGGTCGCCGGCGCGTGGTGTCCGGCGGCCTCGGCCGGGGCCACATCCAGGGCTTCCGGGGCGACGGCCATCAGATCGGACAAGGTCGATGTCCGGCGTGGCGTCGCCGCCACCAGCCGGCGGGTATAGGGGTGTTCCGGCCGCGCGAACAGGGCACCGGCCGGTGCCGCTTCAACCAGCAGGCCGCGTTCCATCACCGCGATCCGGTCGCAATAGGCGGCGGCGAGGCCCAGATCATGGGTGATCAGCATCATCGACATGCCGCGCTCGCGGGTCAGCGTCGCCACCAGATCCATCACGGTCTTCTGGGTGGTGACGTCCAGCCCGGTGGTCGGCTCGTCGGCGATCAGCAGGTCCGGATGGCAGGCCAGCGCCAGCGCGATCATCACCCGCTGGCACATGCCGCCCGACAATTCATGCGGATAGGCCGCCATCCGCTTCGCCGGATCATTGATCCGCACCTGATCGAGCAACTGCACCGCCTTGGCCAGCGCCGCCCGCCGGCCAAGGCCTTCATGGGCCGCCAGCACATCGGCCAACTGGTCGCCGACCTTGCGGATCGGGTTCAGCGCCGCGCGCGGGTTCTGGAAGATCATCGAGATCGCGCCGCCGCGCAGGCGCTTGAACGTCGAGCGTGGGGCACCGACAAGATTGCCGCCGCGATAGACGATCTGGCCGCCATCGATGCGGCCGGCGCGATCCAGCAGGCCGGTGATCGCATAGGCGGTCACCGATTTGCCCGACCCGCTTTCGCCCACCACGCCCAGCGCCTCACCGGCGGCGATGTCGAATGAAATGCCGCGGATCGCCTCGACTGTCCCGCGACGGGTGGAAAAGCCGACCTTCAGATCCCTGACCGACAGCAGCGGTTCGCCGGTTGCAGGCGCGGTGCGCTGGCGGCGGGTGTCGATCAGAGTTGCTCCGTTATCCGCCATCATGTCCGCATCCTCGGATCGAGCATGTCGCGCAGACCATCGCCGAGCAGGTTGAAGCACAGCACGGTGGCGACCAGGGCAAGGCCGGGGAAGGCCACGGTCCACCAATAGCCGGTGGTGATGAAACGGGCGCCTTCGGCCACCATGATGCCCCATTCCGGGGTCGGCGGCTGCACGCCCAGGCCGATGAACGACAGGCCGGCGGCATTCAGGATCGACCAGCCCAGGTTCAGCGAGATCTGCACCATCATCGCCGGCATCACATTGGGCAGCAGGAAGCGGAACAGCACCGCCATCTTGCCATTGCCCGAGGCACGCGCCGCCTCCACCCAGCCCAGTTCGCGGCGGACATTCACCTCGGCGCGGGCGAAGCGGATATAGAATGGCAGATTGATGATCGCGGTCGCATAGACCACGTTCTCCACCCGGTTGCCCAGCGCCGCGACCAGCGCCATGGCCAGCACGAACAGCGGAAACGCCATCACCACATCGACCATGCGGCCGGTGATCTTGTCGAAGCGCCCGCCCAGATAGCCGGCCGCACCACCGATGGCGGTGCCGATGGCGAAGGACAGCGCCACGGCGGCGATGGCGATACCGAGATCCAGGCGGGTCGCGACCAGCACCCGGCTGAAGATGTCGCGGCCCAGCCGGTCGGTGCCGAACCAGTTGTCGGCCGATGGCGGGGTCAGGGCGATGGCGACGTTCGATGCCAGCGGATCATGCGGCGCGATCGCGGGGCCGATGATGGCGATGATGACCAGGATCAGGGCGGCGGCGGCCGCGGCGGCGGTGACCAGGTTGCCGCGCAGAACCCAGCCCACATGTTTCAGCGTGGCGGTGCTCATTCGATGGCGACCCTTGGATCGGCGATCCCATAGGCGAGATCGACCAGAAGATTGACGATGACGAAGATGCCCGCCATCAGCAGCACGAAGCCCTGCACCGGCGCGTAATCCGACGCCAGCAGCGCATCCAGCGTGTAAGACCCGACCCCCGGCCAGGAGAACACCTTCTCGACCAGGACATTGGCGCCCAGCATGGTCGAGAACATGATGCCGGTGGTGGTCAGCACGGGCAGGATGGCGTTGCGCAGGGCATAGACATTGACCACCTTCCAGGCCGGCAGGCCCAGCGCGCGGGCGGTGCGCACGAAATCGCCACCCAGCGCCGCCAGCATCGAGGCCCGGGTCATGCGCGCCAGCGGCGCCAGCACGAACAGCGCCATGGTGATGGCCGGCAGCAGCAACTGGCCCAGCGCCGCCATGAAGACCTCGCCGTCACCGGCGATCAGGCTGTCGATCAGCAGGAAGCCGGTCACCTCGGGCGGGGCGATCAGGAAGACATCGATCCGGCCGGTCGGATCCGGCGACCAGCCCAGCAGGTAATAGAACACGAAGATCAGCAGCAGCCCCGACACGAAGGTCGGCATGGCGACTCCGGCGGTGCACACGATCCGCACCGCGTGATCGACCATCGAGCCCGGCATCAATGCGGCGAGGATGCCCAGCGGCAGAGCCGTGCCCAGCGCCAGGATCAAGGCCAGGATGGTGAGTTCCAGCGAGGCCGGCAGCCGTTCCGACAAATCGTCGAGCACCGGCCGGCCGGTGGTCATCGAGGTGCCGAAATCGCCGGTCACGACGTCGCCCAGATACAGCAGCAACTGCTCCGGCACCGAGCGGTCCAGCCCCAGCTTCACCCGCATCGCCTCGATCTCGGCCTCGCCGGAACTGGGGCCGGAGGCAAAGAACACGGCCGGGTCGCCGGGCAACATCCGCATCAGCACGAAGGTGAAGACCAGCACGCCCAGCAGCACCGGCAGGGCGGCGATCAGCCGTCGGGCGGACCGGTATGCGATGGTTCGCATGATGGGTCTCCTGTCCTGGATGGTGGCCCCGCCTTGCTCCGGCCCAGGTGACCGGAGACAAGGCGGGGCCACATCCACGTTACTTGGTGCGGGTCAGGCTGCGATAGTCGGTCTGGCGGTGGAACCAGTAGGTGAAGCCGTCGATGTCCTTGGCCATCACGGCATCCAGGGCCGGCTGCCACAGCATCACCACCGGTGCCTTCTCGGCGGCGATCGCCACCATCCGGCGCGCTGCCGTCTCATAGGCCGCCGGGTCGCGCTCATAGCGGGCCTTGGCGGTCAGTTCGGCCAGTTCCTCATCCACGAACGAGCCATAGTTCCAGCGGGTCTCACCCTGGAAGAACACCCGGAAGAAATAATCCGCCGAGGGCAGCCAGGCGATGGCGCTTTCCGTGAAGAAGGGCAGCTTCTTTTCCGAAATCAGGGTGCCCATCTGGGCATCCGGCACCTTCTCGACCGTGACGTCGATGCCGATCTTGGCGAGCGATTCCTTCAGCAGCGCCGCGATCGGCTCGCTGGTCGCCGCCGAACCGACATTGAACGAGAAGCTGGTCTTGAAACCGCCCGGATGGCCGGCTTCGGCCAGCAGCGCCTTGGCCTTGTCCAGATTGGTCGAGAACGGCAGGCGCTGCGGGAACTTGCCGGTATCCGGCAGGCCATTCTCCCATTTCGCACCCCAGAGCGGTGCGCCACGGCGATAGAGTGCCGCCGTGAACATGTCGTCGAACGGCAGGGCATAGGCCACGGCCTGACGCACCCTCGGGTCGTCGAACGGCGCCATGCGGGTGTTGAAGGCGATCATCTGGAAGGCGTTGATCTGCGGGATCGACACCACCTTGACCGCATCACGGCCCTTCAGCGCCAGAACGTCGCTGGACTGAAGGTCGATCGAGAGGTCGGCGTCGCCGCGCTCGATCAGGCTGGCGCGGGTCGATGCCTCAGGCACGGTCTGAACGATGATCCGCTTGAAATAGGGCAGCGGGCCGCTCTTCCAGTCGTCGAAACGGTCCAGCACCACCTGCTGGCCGGCCTTGAACGACGACACCTTATAGGCGCCGCCCGATGCCTGATTTTCCTTCAGCCATTCGGTCGCCCAGGGATCTTCGGCCGTCGCATGTTCCTTGGCGAGGTCGCTGTTCAGGATCACCGGGAACACCACCGCCAGATTGGGCACCGCCAGCCGGTCGGGCTTGTCCAGGGTCACCTGGATGGTGTGGTCGTCGACGATCTTGAACTGATCGGGCGACTTCAGCGAGCCGGTGCCCATCTGCGCGCCGGGGCCCTTCAGCGACACCGCGCGGTCCAGCGACCACTTGACGTCCTCGGCCGTGATCGGCGAGCCGTCGTGGAAGGTCGCATCCTTGCGCAGGTTGAAGGTGACGGTCAGGCCGTCATCGCTGATGGTGAAGCTTTCGGCCAGCTCCCCCTTCATCTTGTCGAAGTCGTAGATATAGCCGTCGCCGAACTTCTTGCGGTCCCAGCTCACCAGCCGGTCATAGATGTTCCAGTTCAGACCGAAGCCGTCGCGGGTGATGCCCTGCATGCCGGCATCCAGGCTGTTGACCTGGCCGCCGGTCACGACGCGCAGCGTCTCTTCCCGGCTCTGCGCATGGGCGGCACCCGCGATGCCGATCAGCGTCAGCGCCGCCGACGCCGCCGCTGCGAAAAGGTGAGCGCGTATGCGCCCCCTTGGCCGTGTGTGCAGCATTCCTGCCTCCTGTCGATGGTCCCGTGCGGTTCTTGTTTGGAATCGTCCGTCTCGGGGGCTTCAAGGACGGTCGTCTGCCCGTCCCCGTCCGGAACCCGTGGCGCTCCCCGCCTGGCCAGGCTCCGGATGTGGACGGGAGAGATGATGATCAGGCGGCGGCAGCGGTCTGACGCACGCCCAGCATCTCGCGGGCCTCGTCAGGGGTCGCCACCGGCCGGCCCAGCTCTTCCACGATGCGGCGGATCTTGGCGACCTGCTCGGCATTCGACTCTGCCATCCGGCCGGGGCCGGCATAGAGGCTGTCTTCCATGCCGACCCGGACATGGCCGCCCATCGCGGCCGCCATGGTCGCGAAATTGATCTGGTGACGGCCGGCGGCCAGCACCGACCATTCGAAGGCGTCGCCGAACAGGCGGTCCGCGATGGTCTTCATATGCGCCAGATTGTCGGGGTCGGCACCGATGCCGCCCAGAATGCCGAACACCATCTGCACGAACAGCGGCGGGGTCGCGAGCTTGCGGTCCAGAAAATGCGCCAGCGTATACAGATGGCCGACGTCATAGCATTCGTATTCGAACCGGGCGCCACGGGTCTCGCCCATCTCGCGCAGGATGGTCTCGATATCGCCGAAGGTGTTGCGGAAGATCACATTCTTGGTGGCCTCGACATAGGGCTTCTCCCACGGGAAGCGCCAGTCCTGATAGCGGCTGCCAAGGTCGGAATAGACGAAGTTCATCGAGCCCATATTCAGCGAGCAGATCTCGGGCGCCAGACCCAGCGGCCCTTCAAGCCGCTGCTCCATGGTCATGGCGGTGGAGCCGCCGGTGGTGATGTTGATCACCGCATCGCATTGCTGGCGGATGCGCGGCACGAAGCCTTCGTAATGGGCAAGCTTCGGGCTCGGCCGGCCATCTTCCGGGTCACGGGCATGCAGATGCAGGATCGCGGCGCCCGCCTTGGCGGCATCCACGGCCTGGGTCGCGATGTCGTTGGGCGTGAACGGCAGATGCGGCGACATGGTCGGCGTATGAACCGCCCCGGTCACGGCGCAACTGATGATCAGCTTCTTGGGCGCATTGCGTTTCTTCGCGGGGGCGGCATCCGCGGCGTTGGTTTCGGGCGCTCCGGCCATGGGGCGGTTCCTTCGTATCCTGCGGGGAGGGTGGCGCGGGTCCGGTCGGTCGCGGTGCATCAGGCCGAGCGATCCCCTCGCCGCCCGGCAGATGCGCAGGCATCTGCCATAACGGCCGGTCGCGGATCGCATCGTTCTGTCAGGGGGGCAGCCGCTTTCGGGGTGTCTACCGGGTCGGCGTCGTTTCTCGTTCGATCTTTGATCAAAGATTTGATCATATGGCCCCCACTTGTCAAACTGCTTGTGCATGAAAACCGACAGACGGGGGTACACGATGTTGAGAGGCACCCTGCCCGAGCCGACGCCATCGACGGCGTGGTTCTGGGAGGCCGCGGCGCGCGGCGAACTGCATGTGCAGGCCTGCGACGCCTGCGACGGCCGCCATTTCCCGCCCCGGCCGTTCTGCCCGTCCTGCGGCAGCCGCGACGTGACGGCCCTGCGGTGTTCGGGCCGCGCCACCCTGCACAGCTATGTCATCAACCACATGGTGCCAAAGGATGGCGACGGCCCCTATGCGGTGGCGGTTGTCCGTCTTGAAGAAGGGCCGATGATGATGACCAACATCGTCGACTGCCCCCAGACGCCCGAGGCCCTGATGCTGGACATGGCCCTGGAGGTGGTGTTCGACAGGGTGTCCGACACCATCACCCTGCCCAAGTTCCGCCCGGCCGGCGCCGCTGCATCCGGAGAGGCCGCATGAGCCTGACCCGCCCCCTCGCCTCGATCGTCGGTGCCGCCGAAACCACCCGGCTGGGCGTTCTGCCCGATATGTCGGAACTGGACCTGCACGCCGATGCCGCCCTGAACGCGCTGGCCGATTGCGGCCTGACACCGGCCGATATCGACGGCATCGCCACCGCGGGCGAAAACCCGGCCATGCTGGCGCAGTATCTGGGCATCACGCCGACCTGGGTGGATGCCACCAATATCGGCGGCTGTTCGTTCATGACCCATGTCGCCCATGCGGCGGCGGCCATCCAGGCCCGTCTGTGCCGGACGGTGCTGATCACCCATGGTGAGAGCGGCCGGTCGCGGGTTGGCAATGTGCCATGGACGGTGCCGGCCCATTCGCTGATGGGCCAGTTCGAACTGGGCTATACCCCCACGATGGCGGCAACGCTGTTCACGATCCCGGCCCTGCGCTACATGAAGACCTTCGGTGTCACCGAAGAGGATCTGGCCCGGGTCACCGTGGTGCAGCGGCAATGGGCCGGCTTCCATCCCCGCGCCTTCCGCCGCGATCCGGTGACCATCGATCAGGTGCTGACCTCACGCATGATCGCCTGGCCGTTCCGGATTCTGATGTGCTGCCTGGTCACCGATGGCGGCGGCGCGCTGATCGTGACCTCACCAGAGCGCGCGGCCGATTTCCCGACCCGGCCGGTCGACGTGATCGGCACCGGTGAAAGCGTCGAACATCTGATGATCACCGAGATGAAGGAATATACCGCCTCGCGCGCCTTCAAGGTGGCAGGGGATGCGGCCTTCGCCTCGGCTGGCATTGCCCGCGCGGATGTCGATCATCTGATGATCTATGATGCCTTCGCTCATGTGCCGCTCTATGGCCTGGAAGCGCTGGGCTTCGTGAAACCGGGCGAGGCGGCGGGCTTCATCGCCGACGGCCATACCGCTCCTGGCGGCCGGCTGCCGATGAACACCAATGGCGGCGGCATCAACTACATGCATTCCGGGATGTATGGCATGTATGCGCTGCAAGAGGCGGTGCGCCAGATGCGCGGCACCGCACCGGCCGGCGCGCAGGTACAGGACGCAAAAATCTCGGTGGTCCAGGGGGTCGGCGGCATGTTCGGCACCGCCGGCACGGTGGTGTTGGCAAGGCGCTGACCGCCTCCCGGTCACCATGGCCAAGGTCATTCCATAAAACCGATTGATTGTTCCGGGGCATGGCCACAGATCTTTAAACGACCACCGGAATTGGGGGGCGGCGTGATGCGTGGACTGGTTGTGACAATTGCGTTGGCGGGCCTGATGGTGGGATGTGCCCCTCCCCCCGTTGACTGGGACTCTTTGAACTATACGGATGGAAAAGCTGCCGGCTCAAACGATCCCCCGGACGTGACGGACCTGCAAGACCAGTCTCATGGAGACGGTGATGGTGCGGGATCTGGAGGACCAGGTGCCGGCCCCAATGGCTGATACGGATGGCCCGGCATAGGTGTCCCTTGATCCTTATGCCGGGTCATCCGAAATCTGGCACGTCGAAGACCCGTTCGCAGAGAAACGGGTATCACGTTCCGGGATGACGCGGCAGCACCACGCGCACGGCAAGGCCGGTCTCGCCACCGCCGCCCGCCGCCTGCCGGTCGACCAGTTCCAGCCGTCCGCCATGCAGTTCGGCATAGTGCCGCGCCAGTGGCAGGCCCAGCCCCACCCCCGATGTCGCCGTCCGCACATCACCCGATGGCGTGGCGAAGGGTTCGGTCAGGCCATGCAGCCGCTCGGCGGCGATGCCGGGGCCGTCATCGACAATGTCGATCAGCACCTCCCGGATGTCGGTGCCGTCCACGCGCACCCGAACGCAGCCGCCCTCGCGCCCATGGCGGGCGGCGTTGTCGATCAGGGCCTGGACCATCCGTGACAGCAGCCTGGGATCGGCCTCCATCGCCGCCGACCCCTGGGTCAGCAGGTCCAGGCGGGCGCCATGGCGGCGCAGGGCCGTGCCGCAGGCGGCGGCGGCCTCGGCCACGATCTGCGCCAGATCGACCGGCTGACGGTCGGGTATCAGGCTGCCGGTCTCGATATTGGCAAGATCCAGCAGGCCATCGATGACCTGAAGCAGATGACGCCCGGCAACCGAGACATGTCCGGCATAATCCTTATAGGTCCGCACGCCCACCGGCCCCAGCATCTCGCCCTCGATGACATCGGCAAAACCGATGACCGCGTTCAGCGGCGTGCGCAGTTCGTGGCTCATATGGGCCAGGAACAGTGACTTCGCGGCGCTGGCGGCAATGGCGCGGTTCTGCGCCGCCAGGATGTCGAACTGGGCTCGTTTCATCGCCGAGATGTCGATCGACATCACCACGGCCCCGCCCGGCAATCCCTGGGCATCGACAACCGCGGTCACCGTGGTCTGAAACCAGCGGGTCGCGGTTCCGACCATGACGGGAAAGTCGTGGCTCGCCTCGGATTTCTGTCCCGACAGCACCGACAGCACCGCCTGGACCATGCCGGCGGGCAATGACCGCGCGGTCTCGACACCACCGGGCCCCGGCTGTCCGCCGCCGGCGCCGCCAAATCCATCGCGCCTGCCCCGGAAATCCTGTCCGATCCGGATTTCCGGCGCGGTGTCGCCCAGATCCGCCGCCAGCCGGTGCCAGGCCCGGTTCATCGCGACCACATTGCCGGCCGCGTCCAGCAACCATACCACCGCCGGAATGGAATCCAGGATGGCCGACTGCACCCGCAGCAGCCGGTCGGAATCGGCCTGACGCATCCGCAGCACCCGGTTGGCCAGCTCGCGTTCGGTGATGTCGAAGGCGGCGGTCAGAATTGCCGCGCGCCCCTCCCATTCAAGCCGGTGGGTGACGATCTCGACATGGAAGGTATCGCCATTGGCCGCCCGATGCCGCCAGGGGCCGCTCACCTCATGGGCGCGGGCCCGTGTGGACAGCACCTGCATCACCGCGGGCACGTCCTCGGCCGGCCGCAGATCCAGCAGTGACATGCCAAGCAGCGTATGGGCGTCGTAACCATATTTGGTCACCATCGCCTCGTTGACCGACAGCAACCTAAGGTTGTGCTCATCATAGATCCACATCGGTACCGGATTGGCGTCATAGAGCGCGCGGAACATGCGCTCCCGCGCTTCCGCCGCCTCGGCGCCCTGTCGGCCGCCCTCGGGGTCGCGCAGCACCGCCATCCAGCCGCCGGCGAACAGTCCGGAGGGTGCCAGGCAGCTTATGTCGAGCCGGGCGATCCCGGCATCGCCATCGGCGCGTGGATCCAGAACCGCGACACGTTCGGCCTGGCCCGATGCCAGGCTGCGGCCGATCGCCGCCCTCAGCGGCCCCACCACACCCGGCCGGTCCAGTGGCGGCGGCAGCGCGGCGAAGGGGGCGACGTGTCCGAAATGGCGGCTGGCATGGGTCAAGCCCGATGGCGGGCCATCGACCGGGCGAGCCTCGACGATCAGCACGCCGTCATCCACCGCATCGAGCGCGCCCGCCAGCAGCCGTGCCCGCTCGTCGGCCGCCATGCCGTTCAGGATCAATTGCAACTGCGCGGCCAGATCCGCCACCAGATCCGGATCGATGGGCACGATGCCGCCCGGCATGGTCAGGGTCAACAGCACCGGGCGGGGGCGCACCGCCAGCCGCACGACCTGCTCAGTCCGCCCGCCACGGCTGTCACCGCCGCCGGCCGCTTGCGGTCCGCTCCAGTCGACAAGGCACTGCACCGCCGACGAGGCAGGGGCCGACAGCCACAGAACCACGCGGGCGGCACCGAAGGCGTCGCCGATCGCGCCGGCCCAGGCTCTGATTGCCTCGGCATGGCCACCTGCCGCAGCCGCGGCGCGCAAACACATCCGGTTGAGCGCGATCGGATCGATCGCCATCCCGGCCTCCCGTCCGACGGTGCGATCGCCCGTCCCTGATGCCTGATCCCAAGCAGACGATACACGGTCGCCCCGCCTGCGTCATGCGATCAGCAGGCTTGACCAGCGATCGCCGGATGATGCCGTGACGGGCGGACATGACAAGGGCGCCGAAGCGGACTCCGGCGCCCTTTCAAGTACTTATATCGCACAGGAATACATCTTGAAGATGCATTCCATATCGGGTGACGGTCAAGCGGCGGCCGCCATGCTCCTGTATTTATTCACCGGGGCATCACTCCGCCGCCGTCGGCAGCTTGCGATCCACCGGCATCGGCGCGGTCCTGGCCGCCAGCTTGCCCAGTGCCTCGAACATCGGCGAGAAATTCGGCCGTTTGACATAGCGGCCACGGCCGGTGCGCACGTCCAGCGTGCCGTTCTTCCACACCACCTCGCCGGCGGACACCGTCACCGCCGCCGATCCTTCCACGGTCATGCCCTCGAAGATGTTGAAGTCGATCTTCTGATGGTGGGTCTTGGCCGAGATCGTCCGGCTGGCCTTGGGATCCCAGACCACCAGATCGGCATCGGCGCCCGGCGTAATGGCGCCCTTGCGCGGATAGATGTTGAAGATCTTCGCGGCATTGGCCGATGTCGCGGCGACGAATTCATTGGGCGTCATCCGGCCGGCATTGACGCCGTGATGCCACAGCACCGCCATGCGGTCCTCCACACCGGCCGTGCCGTTCGGGATCTTGGTGAAATCGCCCAGCCCCATGCGCTTCTGATCGGCACAGAAGCAGCAATGATCGGTGGCGGTGGTCTGCAGATTGCCCGACTGCAACCCCTTCCACAGCGCCGCCTGATGTTCCTTCGACCGGAAGGGCGGGCTCATCACATAGGCCGCCGCCGTGTCCCAGTCGGGATGGCGATAGACGCTGTCATCGACCACCAGATGCCCGGCCAGCACCTCGCCGAACACCCGCTGGCCCTCCAGCCGCGCGCGGGTGATCGCCTCCAGGCTCTCCTTGCACGAGACATGGACGATATAGATCGGCACGCCCAGCACCTGAGCGATGCGGATCGCGCGGTTCGCGGCTTCGCCCTCCACCTCAGGCGGGCGCGACAGCGGATGGCCCTCGGGGCCGGTGAAGCCGCGCTCCTTGATCTTCTGTTGCAGGGTCCAGACCAGTTCGCCGTTCTCGGCATGAACGGTCGGCATCGCCCCAAGCTCAAGCGCGCGCTCGAAACTGCGCACCAGCACCTCGTCGGGTGCCATGATCGCGCCCTTATAGGCCATGAAATGCTTGAAGCTGTTGACGCCCTCGTCACGCACCAGCCGGCCCATATCGGCATGCACGCTGTCGTCCCACCAGGTGACGGCGACATGGAAGCCGTAATCGGCCACCGACTTCTCCGCCCAGCCGCGCCAGGTGCGGAAGGCATCCATCAGCGGCTGCTGCGGATCGGGGATCACGAAATCGATGATCGAGGTGGTGCCGCCGGCAAGCGCCGCGGCGGTGCCGCTCTCGAAATCCTCGCTCGTGACCGTGCCCATGAACGGCAACTGCATATGGGTGTGAGGGTCGATGCCGCCCGGCATCACCAGCGCGCCGCCGGCATCGACCACTTCGGCGCCCGCGGGCACGTCAAGCGCCTCGCCGACCGCGGCGATCCGGCCGTCGGCACAATAGACGTCGGCACGCATCGTCTGGTCGGCGGTGACGACCGTGCCTCCCTTGATCAGCAGCGACATTGGTTCTGCTCCCTTGGTGACGGTTCAGATGGGCCGGATGGCGGGGCGCTCAGGCGGAGGCCCTGCCCCGCATCAGGCCGAGATAGACAATGGCGGAAACGGCCAGCCCCACAAACCAGGCATAGCCATAGATCTGGATCCAGACATCCCCCACCGGGCCGATGATGCCGGCGGTGGACAGGAAACCCGGCAGGTTGGGCAGGATGCCGACGATCAGCGCGATCACCGCCGCCGGATTCCAGCCGCCGCGATAGCTATAGGGGCCATCGGACCTGAACAGCGCGTCCACATCCAGCCGGGTGCGGCGGATGAAGAAATAGTCCGCGATCAGCAGCCCGGCGATCGGCCCCAGCAGCGCCGAATAGCCGATCAACCAGACGAACAGATAACCACCGGCCGATTCCAGCAGCTTCCAGGGGAACATGGCAATGCCGATGCCGGCGGTGATGTACCCCCCCATCCTGAACGAAATCCGCGACGGCGCCAGATTGGAAAAGCCGTTGGCCGGCGCCACCATGTTGGCGGCGATGTTGGTGGTGAGCGTGGCGATCAGCAGCGCACCCAGCGCCAGCACCACGCCCAGCCCGCCCATGCGGCCGGCCAGCGCCACCGGATCCCAGATCGCCTCGCCATAGATGACCACGGTGGCCGAGGTGACCGCGACGCCGATGAAGGCGAACAGCGCCATCGGCAGCGGCAGGCCCACCGCCTGGCCCAGAAACTGGTCGCGCTGGCTGCGGGCGAAGCGGGTGAAATCGGGAATGTTCAGCGCCATCGTCGCCCAGAAACCGACCATTGCAGTCAGGCCCGGCCAGAAGGCCGACCAGAACTGGCCCTCTTTCGCGCCGCCAGGACCAAAGGCGGATGGCTGCGACAGCATCACACCGAAACCGCCGGCATTGACATAGGCCCAGCCCAGCAGCACCAGCCCCATCCCCAGCAGCACCGGCGCCGCCGCCTTTTCCAGCCAGCGGATCGATTCCGTGCCCTTGGCCACGAAATACAGATGCAGCGCCCAGAACGCCAGGAAGCTGAGCAACTGCGCCAGATCGATACCCAGCAGCGGCAGGGGCCTGCCTGCCACCGCATCGCCGGTGATGGCGTTCAGGATAACATAGATCGCCGATCCGCCGACCCAGGTGTTGATGCCGAACCAGCCGCAGGCGACCAGCCCGCGCATCAGCGCCGGTAATCTGGCGCCGCGCGTGCCGAAGGATGCCCGCAGCAGCACCGGAAACGGAATCCCATGCTTGGCGCCGGCATGGCCGATCAGCAGCATCGGCACCAGCACCACCACATTGCCGGCCAGCACGGTCAGCACCGCCTGCCACCAGTTCATGCCTTCCGATACCAGCCCGGCGGCGATCATATAGGTGGGCACGCAGACCACCATCCCCACCCACAGGGCGGCGATCGATGGCCAGTCCCAGCTCCGCTGATCGGCTGTGGTCGGCGCCAGATCGGCATTCCACAGTGACGGATCATGCGCCGCCGCGCGGCCATGCGCGGATGTGGCGCCGGACGGAGCGGCCCCGCGCGCGGCGGCCCCGTATTGAACATGGTCTGACATGGCGTTCAACGATCCTTCCGGTCGTGTCCATGAAGGGTGCGGCCCCGCCGGCATGGCCCCGCCCCGCCATCGCGCGCGGACGCGGGGGCTGGATGGCAGCGCGGGTCACCCGGCCGGGACAATCAGGAAAAGGTGCCGGCAGACCTATTCGGCAGCGTCGGCATTGGCCATCGGGTTGTTGGGATGCTGGGTCCAGTTCTGGTATTCGGTGCCGGCATCCACCCGTTCCATGGTGATGCAGCTCGGCACCGGGCAGGCCAGCATGCACAGATTGCAGCCGACGCATTCGGCATCGACCACCTCGAAATGGCGCCGGCCGTCTTTCAGGGCGGTGATCGCCTGATGCGAGGTGTCTTCACAGGCGATATGGCACAGCCCGCATTTGATGCACTGGTCCTGATCGATCCGGGCCTTGATGTCGTATTTCATGTTCAGGAACTGCCAGTCGGTGACATTCGGCACCGCCCGGCCGCGGACGTCGTCGAGGGTCTTGTAGCCCTTGCTGTCCATCCAGTTGTTCAGGCCGTCGATCATGTCCTGAACGATCCGGAAGCCGTAATGCATCGCGGCGGTGCAGACCTGAACGCTGCCGCAGCCAAGGGCGATGAACTCGGCGCTGTCCTTCCAGCTCTGGATACCGCCGATGCCGGAAATCGGCAGGCCCTGGGTCGCCGGATCACGCGCGATCTCGGCCACCATGTTGAGCGCGATCGGCTTCACCGCCGGGCCGCAATAGCCGCCATGGGTGCCCTTGCCATCAACAGTCGGTTCGGGCGCCATCAGGTCCAGATCGACCGAGACGATCGAGTTGATGGTGTTGATCAGCGACACCGCATCGGCGCCGCCATTCTTCGCCGCCCGCGCCGACTGGCGGACATCGGTGATGTTGGGGGTGAGCTTGACGATGGTCGGCAGGCGCGAATGCTTCTTCACCCAGCGCGTGACCATCTCGACATATTCCGGCACCTGACCGACCGCCGCACCCATGCCGCGCTCCGACATGCCGTGCGGGCAGCCGAAATTCAGCTCCACGCCATCGCAGCCGGTTTCTTCCACCATCGGCAGGATATAGGCCCAGTCGGCCTCGTTGCACGGCACCATCAGCGAGACGATGACCGCGCGATCCGGCCAGTTGCGCTTCACCCGCGCGATCTCTTCCAGATTGACCGCGAGCGGCCGATCGGTGATCAGCTCGATATTGTTCAGGCCGGCGATGCGCTGGCCGTTATACGACACCGCGCCATAGCGCGACGACACGTTCACCACCGGCGGGTCGATGCCGAGCGTCTTCCAGACCACCCCGCCCCAGCCCGCCTCGAAGGCGCGCACGACGTTGTATTCCTTGTCGGTCGGCGGGGCCGAGGCCAGCCAGAACGGGTTGGGGGAGCGGATACCGGCGAAGCTGCAGGACAGATCGGCCATGACGACGATCCTTTCAAATGGGTCGGAAAATCAGGCCGCTCAGGCCGCGACGCCTTCCAGCGCCGCCAGGGTCCGGGTAATCGACAGCGCCGCGCGCTTGCCGTGCTCAACCGCCTGCACCGTCAGGTCGATGCCGCCTTCAACGCAGTCGCCACCCGCCCAGACACCGGCCAGCGAAGTGGCCATGCCGCCATCGACGACGATGCGGCCGCCGGCCATCTCCAGCACCGCGGCACCACCAAAGCCATCGGGCACCAGCACCTGACCGATCGCCAGCAGCACCTGATCGGCGGCGATCACCCGGCGGTCGCCGGTATCCTGCGGCCGGCCATCGGCATCGGGGGCGGTATAGGCGAATTCAACCCCGGTCACCCGGCCGTCGGCGCCATGCACCGCCACCGGCCGCAGCCATGTGCGCAGCACCACGCCATTGGTCCGGGCGAAATCCTGCTCGTCGGGCGTGGCGCTCATCTCGGCCGTGCCGCGCCGATAGACCATGGTCACGTCCTCGGCACCGAGCTTCTTCGACTGCACCGCCGCGTCGACCGCGGTGTTGCCGCCGCCGATCACCACCACCTGCCGGCCGACCGTCACCCCTGCCCGGTCGTCGGCCTGCCGCAGCCGGGCGATGAAATCCACCGCCGGCTCCACCCCGTCCAGCCCCTCGCCGGGCGCGCCCAACGCGCGCACCGCCCCAAGCCCCATCCCCAGGAACACCGCGTCATAGCCGCCACGGAGTTCATCAAGGGTGATATCGCGGCCCAGCATCTGGCCGGTCTTCACCGTGATGCCGCCGATCGACAGGATCCATGCCACCTCGCGCGCCGCGAAATCATCGACCGTCTTATAGGCGGCGATGCCGTATTCGTTCAGGCCGCCCAGCTTGTCGCGGGCCTCAAAGATCGTCACCTCATGGCCCAGCATCGCCAGCCGGTGGGCGCAAGCTAAGCCCGCCGGGCCGCCGCCGACCACCGCCACATGCCGCCCGGTCGGGGCGCCGCGCTGGAAGAGCGGCACGGGCGGCGTCGTGTCCGATCCATACACCCAGTCGGTGGCATGGCGCTGCAACAGCCCGATCTCCACCGGCTTCTCGTCCTGGTCATGACGAACGCAGGCCTGTTCGCACAGGATCTCGGTCGGGCAGACCCGCGCGCACATGCCGCCCATGATATTGGCCGACAGGATGTCGGTTGCCGCCCCCTTCATGTTGTCGGTGGCGATCTTGCGGATGAAGCTGGGAATATCGATGCCGGTCGGGCATGCGGTCACGCAGGGCGCGTCCCAGCAGAAATGGCAGCGGCTCGCCTCCACCAGTGCCGCGCGCTTGTCGAGCGGCGGATGGGCGTCGAGGAAGTTCTGTCGGATCGTGTCGGCCGGCAGACGGCCGGCGCGGATGTCACCCGTCTCGTCCATGATGAAGCTCGTCCTTTGTCGGTCGTTTGTTGTCGGCCGCGGCTCTCTCAACGAAGGGTTGATCCGGACCATAGAGCCCGGCCCCCTCGCGGGTCCGTCGATCCGTCCGCCATGGCGGGGGCGATGCCCCGCCATGGCCGGTCGTACGGTCAGGCGGCGTCGGCCTTCGAGCCGGCACCCACCGTGGCGCCCCCCGCATTGGCCCGTTCCAGCATCGCGCCCAGCAGCACCTCGCAGCCGGCCGACACCCATTCCGGCTTGGCGTCCTCGACCTCGTTGTGGCTGATGCCGTCGATGCAGGGGATGAAGATCATGCCGGTGGGCGCCACCTTGGCCAGATAGCAGGCGTCATGGCCGGCGCCCGAGACGATGTCGCGGTTGCTGAACCCGGCGGCGGCGGTGGCGGCGCGCACCGCGCCCACGCAATCCTCGTCGAACGGCACCGGGGCGTAATAGAAGATCTGCTCCACCTCGGCGGTCAGCTTGCCCTCGGCCAGGATCTCGTTCAGGGCGGCGTGGAATTCATCCGCCATCTTCGCCAGCACCGCGTCATCGGGATGGCGAAGATCGACCGTGAAGAACACCCGGCCGGGAATGACGTTGCGGCTGTTGGGATAGACCTGCATCAGCCCGACGGTGGCGCAGGCGACCGGCGCATTGTCCAGGCCGATCCGGTTCACCGCCTGCACCATCCGCGCCGCACCCAGCAGAGCATCGCGGCGGATCGGCATCGGCGTCGGCCCGGCATGGGCCTCCTGGCCGGTCAGCGTCACCTCGAACCAGCGCTGGCCCTGAGCGTGGGTGACGATGCCGATGGTCTTGTCCTCGGCCTCAAGGATCGGGCCCTGTTCGATATGGGCCTCGAAATAGGCGCCCACCGGCTTGCCCATCGGCTGGTCGCCGGCATAGCCGATGCGCGCCAGTTCCTGGCCCATGGTGCGGCCATCCTGGTCGGCGCGCGACAACCCGTAATCCAGGTCGAACACCCCCGCGAACACACCCGACGCCACCATCGCCGGCGCGAAGCGCGAGCCTTCCTCATTGGTCCAGACCGCCACCTCGACCGGGGCCTCGGTCTCGTAATTCAGGTCGTTCAGGGTGCGCAGCACCTCAAGCCCGGCCAGCACGCCATAGACGCCGTCGAACCGGCCGCCGGTCGGCTGGCTGTCCAGATGGCTGCCGGTCATCACCGGCGGCAGCGACGGGTTGCGGCCCTCGCGGCGGGCGAAGATGTTGCCCATCTTGTCGACGGTGATCGTGCAGCCGGCATCCTTCGCCCATTGCACGAACAGGTCGCGGCCCTGGCGGTCCAGATCGGTCAGCGCCAGGCGGCAGACGCCGCCCTTGTCGGTGGCACCGATCTTGGCCATTTCCATCAGGCTGTCCCAGAGCCGGTCGCCATTGATCCGGATATTCGACATGGTGTGATCGTCCCCTGATCTGGTCTGGATATCGGGCCGGGTGCAGCCCGCCACATGGCCGGCCGCTGGCCCATTGCCGGGCAAGTCTACCCCATCGCCGGGAAATTGAACTGGGCACCGGACCGGATACCGGTGGGCCAGCGCTGGGTGACGGTCTTCAGGCGGGTGTAGAATTTCACCCCCTCGGGTCCATAGATGTGATGGGCGCCGAACAGCGATTTCTTCCAGCCGCCAAAGCTGTGATAGGCCACCGGCACCGGGATCGGCACGTTCACCCCCACCATGCCGATCCGCACCCGGGCGATGAAATCGCGCGCGGCATCGCCATCGCGGGTGAACAGCGCCGTGCCGTTGCCGTATTCATGGGCGTTGATCATCGCCACCGCGTCTTCATACGATCCGCTGCGCACCACCGACAGCACCGGGCCGAAGATCTCCTCGCGATAGATCGCCATATCGGTCGTCACTCGGTCGAACAGGGTGCCGCCGACGAAATAGCCGCCCTCATAGCCTTGCAGGCGGAAATCGCGGCCATCGACCACCAGCCGCGCGCCCTCGGCCACGCCCTGATCGATATAGCCGCGCACCTTGCGGGCGTGGATCTCGGAAATCAGCGGCCCCATCTCGGCATCGGGGTCGGTGGCGGGGCCAACCTTCATCGCCTCCACCCGTGGCGCCAGCTTCTCGATCAGCCGGTCGGCGGTGCCCTCGCCCACCGGCACCGCCACCGAAATCGCCATGCAGCGTTCGCCGGCCGACCCGAAGCCGGCCCCCATCAGCGCATCCACCGCCTGGTCCAGATCAGCATCGGGCAGGATCACCATATGGTTCTTGGCGCCGCCCAGCGCCTGCACCCGCTTGCCGTTGGCGGTGCCGGTCGCATAGACATACTGCGCGATCGGGGTGGAGCCCACGAAGCTCACCGCCTCGACCCGCGGATCGCTCAACAGCGCGTCCACCGCCTCTTTGTCGCCCTGCACCACGTTCAGCACCCCCGCCGGCAGGCCGGCCTCATGGGCCAGTTCCGCCACCAGCAGTGCCGCACTCGGGTCTTTCTCCGACGGCTTCAGCACGAAGGTGTTGCCGGCGGCGATCGCCAGCGGAAACATCCACAGCGGCACCATGGCCGGGAAGTTGAACGGCGTGATACCGGCCACCACCCCCAGCGGCTCGCGCATGTCGAAGCTGTCGATCATCGGGCCGACATTGCGGCTGTATTCACCCTTCAGCAATTGCGGAATGCCGCAGGCAAATTCCACCACCTCCATGCCGCGCGCCACCTCGCCCAGCGCATCGGCATGGGTCTTGCCGTGCTCGGCGCTGATCGCGCGGGCGATGTCGTCGGCGCGCGCCTCCAGCAGTTCCTTGAACCGGAACATCACCCGCGCGCGCCGCGCCGGCGGGGTCGCGGCCCAGGCCGGAAACGCCTCGGCCGCCACATCGATCGCGCGGGTCACCTCGGCCACGGTCGCAAGCCCAAGATCGGCCACCTGTTCGCCGGTCGCGGGGTTGAACACGGGCGCGCGGCGCGGACCTTCAGGGGCCACGCGGGCGCCGCCGATCAGATGCTCGATGGTCCGGGACATGGGATCTCTCTTCATATGGCGGATGCGGGGGAAGGCCGGATCTGACGGCGTGGCCGGGGCGCCGGAACAACCTTCCGGCCACACCTCAGCCTTCGCCACAATCACGGGCGATCATACGGACGGGATCAAACGGCATGGCCGCACGCAACATGCCAGCCACGGAGCGCGGAGCACACGCGAGCCGGATTTGCGCGGGCGCGTCTATGCGGGGTCGGGGTCTCGTGTCATTCCAAATGGCCTCCCGGCGGTCGATCGAAGGCGTCGGACAACGGGTCCGGCGTTCGCCTCGGCGCGGTTTGCCTGCTCTCACTGTCATGGGCGGCGCCGGTTCCTTGTTGGCCGGCGCTCGTCCTCACCGGGCCGCTTGACGCGGCCTCTCGGATCTTGTTTCTGATCTGGTTCTGAAACGATGTTGCGCCGGGGGCACAGCAACCGTTCCAGCGGCGACCTGACCTTGTCGATCTTCATCGCCTGAAGAACAGGTTAGACGTATCCTGACCAAGCGGTCAAGATGTCCTGAACAGGTTTCGACCGCGATATCCACATACGCTGATCAACCGCACGCCCACACGCCAACCCGGCGCCCCCTGAATCGAGGATCGCCCCCAGATGACCACGGCCACCCCGCCCGGCATCGACACCCCCGCGCGCCCCCTGCCCCGCAAGGCGCAGATCCGCGAGGAGAACACCGTGGCGATCCTGGCCGCCGCCGAGGAGGTGTTCGCCGAGATGGGCTATCGCGGTGCCAGCACCGCCGCCATCGCCGAACGCGCCGGCGTGCCCAAGGCCAACCTCCACTATTATTTCCGCACCAAGAACCAGCTCTACGCCCGCGTGCTGGAAAGCATCATCGCCGAATGGTTCGAAGCCGCCGACCGCTTCGGCGTCAGCGACGACCCGGTCGAGGCCATCGGCCACTACGTCCGCGCCAAGATGGAGCTGTCGCGCACCCGCCCCGCCGCCTCGAAGGTCTTCGCCAACGAGGTCATCCACGGCGCCCCCCAGTTGATGGGCTATCTGCGCACCACCCTGCGCCAATGGGCCGCCACCCGCGCCGCCGATATCGACCGCTGGGCAGCCCAGGGCCGCATCGACCCCGTCGACCCATACCACCTGCTGTTCATGATCTGGGCCATCACCCAGCACTACGCCGATTTCTCCTGCCAGATCCAGGCCGTGCTCGACCGCGACCGCCTGCCCCGCGCCGAATTCGACCGCGCCGCCGACCAGATCACCCGCATCATCGTGAAGGGCATCGGCGCACTGGATCGCCGCCCGGAACCCGACACGACGGCCTGAGGGCGGCGGGCGCGCGCCGGAAGATCGGTAAGGAAGAGGCACGGGGGCCGCAGGCCCCCGTGGGCCCCCTGGAACTGGAGCGAGAAACCAGCCCCGCCTGATCACGCCGGGCCCTTGCCGAGCCGACGCCATGACCCATAAACTGGCTTAAACGTCAGCCATCACGTGCAGGGGGTAACATGGCGTCGATCACGGTCAGAAACCTCTCCGATGAAACCGAACATGCGCTGCGCGTCCGCGCCGCCATGAATGGACGCAGCGCGGAAGCCGAACTGCGGGCCATCCTGGAAGACGCGGTTCGACCCGAACACCAGATCACCGAGGGTCGAATCCGCCTCGGCTCCCTGCTTGCGGCGATCGGCCGGGAAGCGGGCGGCGTGACGCTCGATATCGATCGTGATCGCACGCCCGCAGAACCGATCGACCTCGGATAATCCGGCCGGGCACCACTGTGATCTCCGAGCCGCTCCGCCCCGCCGGAGCGCCAGCCGGACGGCGGTGCCGGGACGGAGGGACGGAGCGGAAGAGCGCCGGAAGGCAAGGAAGAGGCACGGGGGCCGAAGGCCCCCGTGGGCCCCCGGTTTATCGGAATGGCCGCATGCAAGTGTACAACCGGGCATAGTCCTGCGCGTGATACACCAAAATGGTTCTTCAGAACGGGGTGATGAACCATATTGGTGCTATGAAATCCGCCATCAAAATGGCTGGATCATTTGGTCAGAATCAGTCCGTCAATCCGATCACGACACACCCCGGACGATCGCGTGGACCACCGCAACATGACCAGCCCAAGCCCTGCCAATACGCCTGATGGCGCAATACATCAGACAGGCCCCTGCCCCGTTGCCACCCTGGCGGCGGATTGGGCCATTCTCGACGATCAGGTTCTTGAGCATTGGTCGGCTCCAGAGGGCGAGCCCGGCATCTGTATCGCCCTCGACACATGGCGCAACGCGATAGCCGCCCAGGCACTGACCCTGACAGCGACCTCCACCGCCGGCGCCGCGTTTCAATCCTATCTGGTCGGCCTCAACATCGCGATCGCCGACAGCCCCGACCTGACGCCCGATGACCGCAACCGCTATCTCAAAGCCGCCGCCGCCGGAGCGCGCAACCTGACGCGCTATCTGACATTGGCGCGGCGGGAACAGACTGCGGGCTGATCCTGGCTGGAAAATGCAACCGTATGTAAGGGGTTGAAGTGCCAGACGGGACGAAAAACCCCGGCGCGGTTAAAGCCGGCTGTCTACTGGCTCTGGCGCTCCATCGTCAGGGCATGCATTGCGTCCGCTTGGGGAGCGACCGTGCGGCCGGTGCGTCGGCACCGGCGCAGGAGGCTTTAAGCCACGCTTCCCCATGTGGAGCGACGCGAGACATCGCCGACCTCGGCGACCAGCGCTGCGTTTCAATTCACGCTCCCGCACGGGGAGCGACCTGTCAATGCGTGGCTCAAACGTTCCCGCATGGGTTTCAATTCACGCTCCCGCACGGGGAGCGACTGTTTAATCAGCCTTTTTTCGGTAATTTGGCAACAAGTTTCAATTCACGCTCCCGCACGGGGAGCGACTAGCCAAGTCCGGCACCGCCGGCCCAGCCACCCGGTTTCAATTCACGCTCCCGCACGGGGAGCGACGAGCTGCTGCCTCAGGGCCGGCGCGAGGGCCATGTTTCAATTCACGCTCCCGCACGGGGAGCGACTATTGCCGGCCGATGGCGACCGGCCGAAGTTCACGGTTTCAATTCACGCTCCCGCACGGGGAGCGACCATCACCACCAGCCCGTCGACATCGGTCGCGGCGTTTCAATTCACGCTCCCGCACGGGGAGCGACATCCGGTCTACCACGAGGGCTCACCGGCATTCATTGTTTCAATTCACGCTCCCGCACGGGGAGCTCTGCGGCGGCGCATCGCAGAGTTGCGGGACGAGGTTTCAATTCACGCTCCCGCACGGGGAGCTATGGGCAGGGTGATGGCGCCCCGTGCGACATCCCGTTTCAATTCACGCTCCCGCACGGGGAGCTCACCCCCCCTGTAATAGCTTGATTCTGCTAACGGAAAAAGCCGATTTCCGCGAACCCCCTGCGAGAGTCAGACCATAGCATGTGTGTCATGACATCAAAATTTTCAAGTGACTGACATCAAAGGGAAATCCGCTCCGCGAACCTCCCGGGGTTTTTGTGTGTGCTTGGGGTTCGCGCAAAGCCGGGCCGCAGGGGCGCAAAGCCGGGGCGTGGGGGCGTTGTGGTGTGGGGTCAGATGATCAGCGGCGCGTCGAAATCGGTGGCGGGTTTCGCGCCGACATGTTCCACCTTGGGGCGCCAGTTGGCGCCAAGGCGATAGAAGCGCAGGCTGTCGTGGTCGGGGTCGATTTCTGAGAGCAGGCGGGCGCGGAGCATGGCCCATTGGGCCGGGTCGACATCGCATTCGAACACCGAATACTGCACCCGCTGGCCGAAATCCTGGCAGGCGCGGGCCACGCGGCGCAGGCGGCGGCGGCCGGCGGGCGTGTCGGTGCGGACGTCATAGCTGACCAGAACCATCATGTCGATGCGCCTTGGTGGATGATGCGGCACCGCGCGAGCATGGTCATTTCGGCAGCCAGGGCGGATAGGCGTCGAGGTCGCCGCGCAGGGTGCGCGCCAGCAGCAGCGCCTGAAGATGCGGCATCAGGCCGAAGGCCGCCGGCTCGTTCAGGAACGGGTGGGTCAGGGTCTCGCGCTTGCGTTCCGTCCAGGCGACCAGCACGCGTTTGCGGGCATCGTCCTTCAATGTGAAACCGCCGGCGGCGTCGCGGGTGAAATCGCCGGCGCCGATCTCCCGCCGGTTGATCAGGGTCAGGGCCAGACGGTCGGCAAGGCCGGGGCGGAATTCCTCCATCAGGTCCAGCGCCAGCCCTGGCCGCCCCGGCCGGTCGCGGTGCAGGAAGCCCACCGCCGGGTCGAGCCCCACGGTTTCCAGCGCCGACCGGCAATCATGGGTCAGCAGCACATACAGAAACGACAGCAGCGCGTTCACCGGGTCGCGCGGCGGCCGCCGGCTGCGGCCATCAAAGCGCATGCCCGGATCGTCCACGCGCAGCAGATGGCCGAACACCGCGAAATACTGCGCCGCCGCCTCGCCCTCGATGCCGCGCAGCCGGTCGAGCGCGCCCACACCTTGCGCATCAGCTTCTGGCGCCGCCATGATCCGCTGCACGCGGGCGAGTGCGGTGCCGATCAGGGTTTCGGCGCCGGCAAGGGCCGCGCCGGCATCAGCGGTCATGGCCGCGCCATGATCGCGCAAGGCCCGACGCAGTACCGCGCGCTGGCCGTCGAGCTTGGCCAGCAGCGCGCCGCCGGCATAGATCGCCGCCTGCGCCGGCTGGTCCGCCACGCGATACTGGGCCCGGCGCAACAGCACATTGCCGCTGACCGGCCCTTCCACCCGCGCCTGAAACCGGCCATTGCGGTCGAGCATCGATACGGTGATGCCGGCCTCGGCGCAAGCGGCCAGCACCGGCGCCGTGAAACCGACCAGCCCGATGCCGACCACAGCGCCCAGAAGATGCATCGGCACCCGGCCGATCTCCGCCTGATCCAGCCGCACCACCAGATTGGCGCCGTCCTTCACCACCCAGGCATCCTGGGTGGTGACATAAAGCGTGTTCAGATAGCGCTTCACAGGGCCCCCTCCCCATCGGCGACCGGTCCGCCATCGCCTGCCAGACGGGCGGCGATCCAGTCCGCGACCCGGCCGGGGCGCGCCGCCGCCAGCGCCTTCGGCCGGCAGGTTTCAACCAGCGAGCAGGCATCGCAGCGCTTGCGGTCGTAGACCGCCGGCGGGGTGGTGCCGGCGGCGAGGCAGGCCGACGCCTCGGCCGCCACGCGCCGCGTCAACCGGCGCAGCTCGTCGTCGAACGCCACCGCCTGCCGCCGGCGGGTGCGGCCATAAAACAGCGCGCCCTCGGCAATGGTGATGCCATACATCTCTTCCAGCGCCAGGGCCTGCGCGCATAGCTGCACCTCATCGGCGCGGTGGGCTTTCGGGCGGCCCAGCTTGTGTTCAACCGGCAGGGCCGCGACCACTCGGCGCGCCCGCCCGCGCCCGTCGCTCATGGTCAGTTCAACCACATCGGCCACGCCATGCACGGGCGGATCGTGGCAGACCAGCGGCAGCGCCGTCACCCGCCGCAGGCTGCCACGGCTGGCGGCCTCGCCCCGGTCCACGGCCTGATGCGCGATCCGCCCCTCGGCGGTCAGCGCATTTTCCGCCCAGATCCGCTCGACATGGATCAGCGCGAACTGGCGCGGGCAGAACAGCCAGTGCTGAAGCCCCGAGATCGGCAGGGAGGCAGCCTCGGCGGTCTCGTCCATCATGGCCCCCTCCCGCATGCGCCCGTCCCGTGGCGCCGCCCCTGTGCCGCCGATCCTGTGAAGGCGTCAGGTGATCATCCGTTCAACGCTGATCCCGGCCGGCAGATCGGCGGTATCGACATGAACCGCGTAGTCCTCGAAGACGCGTGCCGGCGGCAGCGCGTCGCCCTCGGGCAGGTCGGCCTGGGGCGCGCGTTCAACGGTCACCCGCTTGAACAGCTTGTGCGCCGGGGCATTGCCAAGCGCGCTGTCATGCTTGAACACCACCAGTTCCCGCGCCGTCATCTCGCCCCGCGCGGCCGACCGGTCGTGGTCGAACATGGTCTGAAGCGCCGCCCAGAACAGCGCCAGATCATCCTCGGAAAACCCGGTCCTGCCAGCCAGATGCGCGCTGACGAAGCCGTGGCAGCGATACAGGCCATAGGGCACGATATGCTTGCGGCCCATGGTGCGGATGTCGTTCTTGCCCGGCTCCTCCTTGGTCGCGGCCATGCGGGTGATGGAGATTTCCATGGGCAGGATCGGATGAACCGAAGTGGCGAAGGTCAACTGCACCGGGCCGCGCACCTGGCCGGTGTTGACCTCGGTGGTCATCACCGCGCCGAACGTCCTGACGTCGTAGAAATTGGCGCACATCCACGCGGTCAGCGCGCGCGCCTTCTCTTCCTCCTTGGGCAGCTTCTTCTTCTCGGGCGTGATGTCGAGCGCCTGATAGGCCCGCATATGGTTGTCGTTCAGGTATGAACGCTCGCGCATATAGATTTCATGGCCCGGCCCCTCGGCCGCGATGTCGACGAAATTGCGCACCTTGCGCTTCAGGCTGACATCGGTCACCAGACCATGGCTGGTCTCGGGGTCGATGCGCGGCAGGTTGCCGGCATCCGGGTCACCATTGGGATTGCCGTTGGTGACGTCGAACAGATAGACGAAATCATAGCGGTTGGTGATCGCGGTCATCGGATCGGGTGCTTTCGCAGAGGCATGAATGGTGGCGGACGGCGCGGGCCGACCAGTGGATCAGTTAAGCTGGTCGTCGTCGTCGATCTCCGACGGTTCGGCGGTCTCGGCGGCCTTCACCGGATCGGGGGCGGTCTGCATCTGCGTCTGACGCTGATGGAAATAGCCGATCGCGAACCGGCCCTGATCGTCCATGGTCAGATGGGCGGGCAGATGCGAGGGCAGGCCATCGATGACCTCGGCGATGGTTCGGTCATACCACACCGCCAACCCGCCACTATTCTTGCGCAGCCGCGCCGCGTGATGGGTGCTGTTGCGGATCAGCACCGGAAAGATCGAGGCCGGGGTCGCCGACGCGGCGCCGTAATAGCGATCGCGGATGGTGGCGTTCAGCCCCGGCAGCGCCTTGCGCTGAAGGTTTTCCAGCACGGCGAACAACCGCCCCAGCCGGTAGCCGACATTCTTGTCTTCCAGGTCGAGACTCACCAGTCGGGTCTCCCTCTCCTCGGGCGAAAGCGTCATCGCGCGCACCAGCCAGGCCTTGACCATGGCCACGCGCAGGGCTGAAATATTGCCGTCGGCGCGCATGCGCATCAGCGCCAGCGCGGCCATGTTCGCAGGGTATGGACCGCCGTTCAGCACCGCGCGCATGATGTCGCCACCCAGCTTGGGCGGCAGGTTGTCGACCTTGTCCTGTGGCGACAGCGCGCGCAGCAGCGCATAGATCGAGACCGGCCGGCCGCCATCGATCCCCGGTTCAAGCCTGAGATCGCGCCAATGCTGGTGCAGCCGCTTGACGAAGCCGCCCAGGCTGTCCTGATGCCAGAACCGCACCGCCAGCCGCGAGGCATTGGGCGCCAGCCCCAGCACATACAGCCGAGTGTCGGGCAGAAGCTCGGGCTCGACATTCTGGATCGCGCGGCCCTGGGCGATCGCGGTCAGCGCGGTGCGCACGCGCTGCGCCTCGGCATCACTCATCCGCAGATCGATCTTGGGCTTGGCGGCCGGGGTGTCGTCGTCGCCCGCCTCCGCCTCGGCGGCGGGCTCGTCCATCAGGCCATAGGCCGGGGAAACGGCGTTGGTCAGCAGGCGTCCCGCGACGTCGTCGGCATCTTTGGGCGCATCGGTCCAGAACACGGTGGTGGCATCGCCGATCTGGACCCGATGGCCACTCTCAGGGGCCAGAAGATGGTTCAGGATCGTGCCATAGGCGAAGGCCGCGGACTCCGAGACCGGCGCGTTGCCCCCTTGCGATTTGCCATAGGAGGTAAAGGCATCAAGGTTGAACGACACCAGCGACGCACCTGAACTCTGCGCGCCGCGCACCCCCTTGATCGACGGATGCAGCTTGGCCACCGGCGCCAGGTCTCCGGTGACGAGGCAACGCCCGACCCCGCCGGCGACAGCCGCCCGGCGCCCATCCCAGGCCCGGCGCGCGGCCCGGCGCATATGCAGCATCGGCACGCGGCCGGCGCCATAGGTGAAGATCAGATTGGCGTCGATCACCTCGGCCGGAATCTGCCCCTGTTCCACCGCCTCGACCGCGCGGGCCGGCGTCCAGTCACCAAGGAAGGCGAGCAAGGCTTGCAGGGCCGCGTCCTCGGTGCCGGCCAGGGCATCGGCGTGCAACTGGCGGAATGCCTCGAATTCCTTGTCGGCCGGAACCACGCCCGCCGCCGGATCCTTGCCGGCGCTTTTCACCCCCAGCACATAGGCGGATTTGTCCCACAGGAAATTCGCGGCCACGCCTGAGGTGCGCTTGATCTCAGCCGGCACCGCCATGCGCAGCGGCTTGACCTTCTTGCCCGACCGGTCGCCCAGCAGCCGGATGACCGGCACACCACCCAGCTGCCAGTCGCTCAGGTCGATGGCGGCGCCGATCGCCTTTTCCGACGTGCCCTCGCTCGGGATCGTGTCGTCGCCGCCCTCGATCCGCCGGTCATAATAGGCGGCAAGCTCCTGAAGGATCATGACCGCACCTCGTCGCTATCGGGTGGCGGCACCGCGATGACACCGTCGACCATCCGCGCGCGGAAGAAGCGCGGCTGGGCGCCCCGGTCATAATCGATGTCATAGAGCATCCAGCCCAGATCGCGCTGGCCGTCCAGATCGGGATGGGGATCGGGCAGCGGGTCGGGGGCCGGCTCGAAATCGGCGGCGAATTCCCGCGTGCCCAGGCAGGGTTGCTGGAAGCACTGCCCACGGGCGAGCCGGCGGTTGAAGATGTCCAGATGCTTGCCCTCGTTGTCGTCAGGGCCGGCCGCGTCGGTGAGGCTGAAATGGGCATCGATGACATAGGCCACATCGCGCAGCACCACCGAGGCGCGCTGCTGGCGGTCTTCCTCGACCAGCGTATACAGGCCGCGGGTCGAGCCGGCCTTCATCGCCTTCGACACCGATCCCGGCGCGATCTTCGACCCCACCTCGTTGCGGCGGATGGTGTCGAACCGGATCGGGTTCAGCACGCGAATGCAGTCGACATGCCATGCGATCGCAGGCTTCCAATGGATCGCCGACAGCACACCCTTCACCGCCGATGGCGTGATGACGTCATAGGAAACCCGTTCGACCTTCATTTCCGGGCGCGTGAACAACGCGCGCGGACCGGATATGTGGAGACGGACGCCATAGGCCATCCTCTATTCGCTCCCCGAACATCGACACTCAGGCCAGCAGGCGGGGGCTCTGGCGCACCAGCACCCCCGCGACAGGCCGGACCCCAAAATCGTCAGTTTCAATTCACGCGTCGGCGAGGCGCATTGGCAGACGCTGAGCACCGTCGACGAGCGACCTCACATGACAGGACAGCCGCTCACGCAGCCTAAAAGAGTATATGTCACCTCTTGCGGTCAAGAATGAATAGCTTTTCCCGCGAATTCAAGAAAAATTTCTAACGCTTCTGTGGTCAGCCCTGAGCCCATCATCCGTTAGCCGGGCATCAGACTGCTCACGCTCAGAAACGTCGGATCCCCAATCACCAACCCCACGTCCTCCCGATAAATGTCCTTGTTGGTCAAGACCACGAACTGCTTGTCATAGCGCTTTTCGTTCACCACCCGCGCGGCGTAGTCGGCAATCAGTCTGGCGCGCTCGCGGGGCGGGATGGTCACCGCATGGCGTTGCAGCACCCGCGCCACCGCGCCAAGGCCGCCGAAATCCGCCAGGGCCTTCGGGTCGTCGGCCTCAAGCGCGGCGATGCGGTCGGCGATCTCAGGGTCAGTGCCGGGGATCAGCAGCGGCATCGTGTCGTCGTCGATCACCTGATACAGGCTGGCGATGGTCGCGAACGGGATCGACAGATGGCCGGCACCCTTCTTATGCAGGGTCATCAGGTTGTGTTCGTCGAGGGCATCGCATTTGTTAAGACGAGCGCCCGCCGCCCAGAAGGCGTTGTGGAAATAGCGCTGGATCGCCACCGGCGACAGCGGGTCGTCCAGCCCCAGCCGGACCATGTCGGCGCGGGCCGTCTCGGCGGCGCTCAGCGCCGGCCGCGCCCGCTTCAGCACATCCGCCGGATCGGCCGGCTGGAACACGATCACCTGCCCGGGCATGCCCATCCGGCCCTCGCGATTGCACCGCCCCGCCGCCTGGGCGATCGAATCGAAACCAGCCGCCGCCCTGAACACCACAGGTAGATCAATATCGACCCCACATTCAATTACGGTTGTCGACACTACCCGGCAGGGGCGGCCCTCGGCCAATGCTTGGCGGATCTGCGCCAGCCGCCGGCTGCGATGTGCCGGGGTCATCAGGGCAGACAGGTGAAACACGCCATCGGGCGCCACCGCCGCCAGCGCCTGGAACAGGCGCTGGGCATGGGCGCGGGTGCCGACGATCGCCAGCGCCTGCGGTTCCGCCCGCAGACCCGCGACCAGCGCCTGATCATCCATCACCCCGCCATCGACCACCCGCACCCGCGCCAGCCGCCGATACAGTGCCGCCGGATCGGCGACGATCTCGCGCACATCGGCGAAACCACCCTCAAGGCCCAGAGCCTCGACCTCCACCTCGGCGTCCTCGTCGACGGTTTCCGGATCGAACGGCGCCGGTGCCACCAGCACCGGCTGGGTGGCGGTGCATAGCACCACGCTGACGCCGTAATTATGCGCCAACTCGTCCAGCATCCGGATGGTCGGGCGCAGCAGGCCGCGCGGCATCATATGCGCCTCATCCATCACCACCACCGATCGCGGGATCGCCTGCAATTTGCGGCAGCGCGCCGGGCGGTTGGAAAACAGGCTTTCCAGGAACTGCACGGCGGTGGTGACGATGATCGGCCGGTCCCAGCGCTCCATCGCCCGGCGCAGCTTGTCGCGGGCCTGCCAGCGCTCGGCGTTGGCCTCGATGCCACGGCGCTTGAACTCGGCCTCGGTGTCGAAGGCCGAATGATGTTCCAGCACCTGATCGGCCAGATCCGGCCCCAGCGCGGTGCGAAACACCTCCGCCGTCTGCTCGATGATCGAGGTATAGGGGATGACCACGATCACCCGGTCCATGCCACGGTCGATCGCATGATCCAGCGCGAAGATCAGCGAGGCGAGGGTCTTGCCGCCGCCGGTCGGCACGCTCAACGAGAACACCCCCGCCGGCTGGCAGGCCGCCGCCCGGCAATCGGCCAGCACGGTCGCGCGCGCGGCCACCACCCCGATCGCGCCGGCATTGCCGGCGGCACGATCGGCCGCCGCCGCCGCCAACCCGTTCACATAGGCATCCACCCGCGCCTTCAGCACCGCCAGCGGCGCGGCATTCTGGCCTTCATCCGGCAGTGGCAGGCCTTCGGCCAGGGCGAAGAACCGGGCGGTGTCGGCATAGTCGGCATCGACCAGACAGGAGAAGATCATCCGGGTCAGCACCGCGAAGCGGAAGCCGCTATCGTCTTGGGCGTATGACGTGGGGCCGGAGCGCGCCGGGGGCAGCCGCCGCCAACTGGCATCCGGCACCGGCGGCGCAATCTCGCTGGTCCAGGCGCCGGCATCCTCGAACCGGCCCCTCAGGCGCTCGCTCAGGGCCTGCGTGCCGCCGTCATCGGCCTCGAAATCGGCAAGCCCGGCATGATGGCCGGCCACCGCATACAGGATCGCCTGGGCGCCGGGAAGACGCGATGCGCCACGCCCTCCAGGCTCGGCGGCAATCAGATCCCGCATCACCCTGGCGCCCCAGCCGGAATGATCGACCTTGGCATAATCGCCGCGCAACCGGCGCTGGAAGGCCTCGGAATACTTACCGGTGTCGTGCAGCAGGCCGGCCGCAGCCGCGACGCTGCCATAGCCGAAGCGCCCGGCGTGCACCCCGGCACGCGCCGCCACCGCCCTCAGGTGATCGGCCAGCCCATGCCAGCGTTCCTCGGGTTGGTCCTTCACGGAATGCGCGTAATACGGCATGTCACACCACATGCGATGGCGATTGAGGCGATGCCGCCGCATGTTATCCTTTTGGAACAAATCGCATCAAGAGAAATAACCATGGTGCAATGCACCCTGATGAGGGAATGTCGATCTGCCGCCGGCGATCAGGCCAGCAGGCCAAACCCGATCGCGGCGGCGATCAACTGCGCCACATTCAGCAGCATGCTGGCACGGTGCAGGTGCTGGAAACGGCGGCCGGCGAACGGGCCACCGGCCAGTTCGGCATCGCGCGCCCGGTTCACCGCCGGCATGATGCCGTGGCGCGCCACCAGCCCGCCGGCTGCAACCAGGGTAAACAACAGCGTCGGCAGCCAGCGCGCCGCCATGGCGGCTGCGATGGCGGCGACGAAGCCGGCCAGGATCAGCACCAGATAGTAGCGCGGAAAGATCCGGCGGATCAGCAGGGCGGCGGGTTCAGGCTCCAGTGTGGTGAACACGGTCGGCGCCACGATGCCGGAGAAAAACACCATGGCACCCAGCATGATGCCCGACACATACAGTGCCACCATTGCCGATGCTGCCATGCTGGTCATCCGCGCCATCCTGTCGCCACTGCCGGCCGCCACCATCTGCGGCCGCTTCATCACCAGTGGATATGGCGCGCGCACCACACCGGCTCCACCACCCGCCTGCGAGCATCGCGCAACCAGAGAGAGGCAGGCCTGTGGCACCCGTGACCGGCGGGTGTCACCTGTGGCCGGTCAATGGCACCCGTGACCGCCGAGTGACAAGGTGGCGATGCCCGGCACTCAGCCGGGCGGCAGCGGCAGGCGGCTGGTCTCTTCGGCCACGGGCGGGAAGTCGCCATCGGCCCAGCGGCGCTTGGCATCCTCGATCAGCGCCGGGTCGCTGGCGACGAAGTTCCACCACATCGCCCGCGGCCCATCGAGCGGCGGGCCGCCGATCAGCATGACGCGCACCGGCGCCTCGGTCGCCTGCACCAGCGGCCGCGCGCCCGCCCGCAGCACCGCCAGGCCGCCCGCCTCATGCACCACGCCATCGATCGCGGCATCGCCCGAGATGATCGCCAGCGCACGCTCCGGCACGTCGTCGGGGATCTCGATCGCGCAGCCGGCATCCAGCATGATGTCCAGGCACAGCGCGCCGCCGGGGGCCGGCACCGGCGACCGGGCGCCGAAGGCCTCGCCCGCCACCACCCGCAGGCCGACACCGGCAGCGATGCGCAGCTCCGGCAGATCGTCGGCGGCATGATGGCTGAAGCCGGGGGCACCCTGCTCGTCGCCCTGCGACTGCGCCAGCCAGATCTGCACCCCGTCGAGCACCATGCCCGAGGCGCGGTCTTCCGGCGCCATGCGCTCGGAATGGGCGACGCCATGGCCGGCGGTCATCAGGTTGACGGCGCCGGGCCGGATGGTCATCACCGTGCCCAGGCTGTCGCGATGAACAATGGCGCCGGCGAACAGATAGGTCAGCGTCGCCAGCCCGATATGCGGATGCGGCGGCACGTCCAACCCGGTGCCGGGGTCGAAGCTGACCGGCCCCATGCGATCGAAGAACACGAACGGCCCCACCGCGCGCCGCTTCGCATAGGGCAGCAGCCGCGCGACATTCAGCCCGCCGATATCCCGCGCCCGGCCACGGATCACCATCTCCACAGCGGCACAGCCACCCGGCTCCGCCTCGCCCGCGCGCGCGCCGTCGATCCTGCTCATGCTCTGCCCTTCCGCTGGCGACACCACGAAAGACGGCCACGCCCGGCCATCCACACCACCAGCCAGCCTATCCCGACGGCCACCGCCGCGAAAGCCGGCCTGCCAGCGACGCTGTGTCGCCGCCAGGGCGACGGTCGGGCGGCACCCCGAAGAGACGGCGCCCCAAAGAAAAGCCCCCGGCCTGACAGGTCGGGGGCTGGATGCCGAGGGGGAGTGGGCGGGCGTCCGGATGAACACGGGCGCCCTGGCATCCGAGGTGCTGCACCGGGAGGGTGCGTCGGGACGGCGACGGGTCTGGCCGTCGCCGCGCAGTCACAAGGCCGTCTGGGTCATAGGGTCAGACATAGGCGGCGGAACGGTCGATCAGGCTGGCGCGGGCTTCGGCATATTCGCGCTTGAAACGGGCGATCAGCTCGGCCGCCGGCTGCACCGCATCGATGGCGCCGATGCCCTGGCCGCAGCCCCAGATGTCGCGCCACGCCTTCGACTTCATGCCGCCGCCCGATCCGAAATCCATCTTCGACGGATCGCTCTCGGGCAGGTTGTCGGGGTCGAGGCCGGCGGAAACGATGCTGGGGCGCAGATAATTGCCATGCACGCCGGTGAACAGATTGGTGTAGACGATATCGGCGGCGCTGTTGTCCACCACCGCCTGCTTGTAGGCCTCGGTCGCATTCGCCTCGGTCGTGGCAATGAAGGCGGAACCGATATAGGCGAGGTCGGCGCCCATCGCCTGAGCACCCAGGATCGAGGCGCCGGTCGAGATCGAGCCTGAGAGCGCGATGGTGCCGGTGAACCAGGTGCGGATTTCCTGAACCAGTGCGAACGGCGACCAGGTGCCGGCATGGCCGCCGGCGCCGGCCGAGACCGGGATCAGGCCATCGGCGCCCTTTTCGATCGCCTTGCGGGCGAAGCGGTCGTTGATCACGTCGTGAAGCACGAAGCCGCCATAGGAATGGACCGCCTCGTTCAGCTCCTCGCGCGCGCCCAGCGACGAAATCACCACCGGCACCTGATATTTCACGCACATGTCGATGTCATGGGCCAGCCGCTCATTCGACCGGTGCACGATCTGGTTCACCGCGTAAGGCGCCGACAACTGGTCGGGATGATCCTCGTCCCACTGCCCAAGCTCGTCGCGGATCCGCTTCAGCCAGTCTTCCAGCACCGGGCCGGGGCGCGCGTTCAGCGCCGGGAACGAGCCGACGATGCCCGCCTTGCACTGCGCGATCACCAGATCGGGGTTGGACAGGATGAACAGCGGCGACCCGATGACCGGGAGTTGCAGGCGGCGCTTGAAGCTTTCAGGCAGGCTCATCGGTGGGCGTCTCCAGGCGGTTTCTGTTGCGGGCTCAGCGGCACAGGCCCGTTCGGGGCGGAACACAAGGCGGCGGCGTGGCATCCATGCTGGTCAGTTCCATATAGGAACCTTCCAAGAGTGCGTTCCAAATTGGAACCTGTCAAGCTAGGCTATGGCATCGCGACCGGTGCCTGCGGCCGGCGAAGCAAGGGAGACGCCACCAGATGCGGTGGAAGGAACTGGAAGAAGAGCAATGCTCGATCGCCCGCACCCTCTCGGTGATCGGAGACCGCTGGACGCTGCTGATCCTGCGCGAGTGCTTCATGCGGGTGCGACGGTTCGAATATTTCCAGTCGCGCCTGGGCATCACCCGCCATGTGCTGGCCGACCGGCTGCGCAAGCTGGTCGAGGCCGGGGTGCTGGTGCGCGTGCCCTATCAGGATCGGCCGGTGCGCGAGGAATACCGCCTGACGCGGAAGGGGCTCGACCTCTATCCGGTGCTGATGTCGATTCTGAAATGGGGCGACACCTGGCGCAGCGACAGCGACGGCGTGCCGGTGCTGCACCGCCACCTGCCCTGCGGCCATGTGTTTCAGCCGGTCATGGCCTGTTCCGAATGCGGCGAGCCGGTCAATCCGCGCGAGGTGTCGGTGGAACCCGGGCCCGGTATCACGGATGAGGATGCCGAGCGCTATTTCGTCTATGGCCGCCATGGCAGCGCCGGGCGCGCGACGGGCTGATCGCCCGACGCGCGCGGCACCCCCATGGCCGGCAGGATCGCGGCGTCAGCCGCGGGCCGGCGGGATCGCGGCTTCAGCCGCGCTGGCGGCCCCGCTCCCGCACCCGGACCGGACCGATACGGGTCTCGATCGCGGACGCGACCTCGCGCCGCAGCCCCACCATGAACGCCGCCTCGGCGACCACGAACAAGGGCCCCAGCAGCAGTCCGGCCAGATCGTCGAGGAAGGCGGGTTTGCGGCCTTCATAGTAGTGGCCGGCGAACTGGAACGCCCAGCCGACCATGAACAGCCCCAGGCCCCAACCCAGCCATACCGCCATCGGTGCCACGGCCAGCGCATCGCCAATTGCGACCGTCAGCGCCAACAGGGCGGTCATCACCAGCCCGAAGCGCAGATCCAGCGCCAGATAATAGATCGCGGCCAGCGCCGCCACCACCATCGCCGGGCTGAGCGACAGGTCGCCCAGATCCACGATCGGCCGTGACAGCAGAATGGCGACCGCGGCCACGATCATGGGTATGCCGATGAAATGGGTGAGAATATTCCGCATGTCGCGGTGATAGGCGCCATAGGACGCCAGACGGTCGACGAGCTTCTCCATCGCCCTTGTCCTCCCTTCATGCCGGCGGTTACGGCCTCCGGTCAGGTCTGCTTCTGCATCGTTCCAAAGATATGTGACGCGGCGGCGTCCGTTGCCAGACCTATTGCGAACATGGCCCACACAGACAGCCGCAGCACCGGGGCGCCGCCGACAAAAGCTTGCGGAATCGTCGCGCACGCGGCACTTAAGGGTGGATCACAATCAGGCCACGCACCGCCCGTTTTCGAGCAGGAGAGCCATCCCATGCGCATCGCCGTCTGGACCCCCAATGGTCGCGACATGGTGGCGGCACAGCTGACAGAGTCGGGACACGAGCCGATCGTCGCCCAGAACGGCGACGATTTCGCCCGCGCCCTGGCGGACGGTGTCGATGCGGTTGCCATGATCTCGCAATACTGGTCGCCCAAGGTGCGGGATCTGGTGGCGGCGGCCAGGCCGCGGCTGAAACTCGTCCAGTTGCTGACCGCGGGTTTCGACCCTCTCGATGGCCATGGGGTGCCCGATGGCCTGCTGGTCGCCAATGCCGGCGGCGCCTATTCCCCCACGGTCGCCGAACACGCCCTCACCATGATGCTGGCGCTGATCCGCCGGCTGCCCGACGCCGCCATCGCCCATGCCCGCCAGGAATGGGATCGCAGCATCCAGCGCGACATGGGCTCGCTGGAAGGCCGCACCGTCACCATGCTCGGCTTCGGATCGATCGGCGTGGAGACGGCCCGGCGCCTGAAGCCGTTCGGCGCGCGGGTGATCGCCGCAACCCGCAGCGCCAGCCCCCACCCACTGGCCGACGAAGTGGTGCCGATCGGCGATCTGGCATCGGTGCTGCCGCGTACCGACGTGCTCTATGCCTGCCTGCCGCTGGGCGATGCCACCCGCGGGCTTATCGGCCGCACAGTTCTGGACGCGCTGCCGGACCATGCCCTGGTGATCAACGTCGCGCGCGGCGCGGTGGTCGACAAGACCGCCCTGCTCGCGGCCCTGCTGGAAGGCCGGATCGGGGGCGCCGGTCTGGACGTCACCGACCCCGAGCCCCTGCCCGCCGATGATCCGTTGTGGCGCGCGCCCAATCTGATCATCACGCCCCATGTGGCCGGCAATGGCTCGGCGGCCATCGACCAGCGGCTGGCCGACGTCACGGTCGACAATGTCAACCGCCTCGCGGCCGGCGCGCCCCTGACCCATCTGGTCACGCCCCGCATCATGGACTGACCCGGCATCGCCAGCCGGCCATGCTCATGGCACTTCTGCCGACACTTCCGGCACAATGGCGATGGAGTGTGCATATGGTGAATATTTAATCAAATCCTGAACGCCGGCCGTCGGAAAACTGACCAGATGGTCAGGCTTTTCCTGACCATGCGATGGCAGGACTTCTCCCTGCCTGTGGCATGGGTTTTGCGTATCTCTGCCATGCCAGCGTCCCTGCCCCGCAGCAGGTCGCCGACGCAATGCCCCCGCATGCGAACGCAGCACCTGGCCCGATACCCGACAGCCCGGAATGCCGCCTGATCGCGACGTGCCGGCGTTGGCAGCGGGCCATGCCGCCCAGAATATGCGCGCCGATCAAACCGGCGCGCCAGCGGTCCCCGCGTTGTGGAGGCATCAATGCCACTCGAAAACGTTCCCGTCATCGACCTGTCGGGCTATTACCTGGGCACGCCCGAGGGCAAGGCCCGGGTCGCGGCAGAAATCGGCCGGGCCTGCCGCGATATCGGCTTCATGGTCATCACCGGCCATGGTGTGCCGGCGGATCTGGTGTCCGACACCTATGACGTCTCGCGCCGGTTCTTCGACCTGCCCGAGCCGCTGAAGCGCAAGGTCGGCCAGCCCTCGCCCGATCAGGTCCGCGGCTATAGCGGGCTGGCCGAGGAAGGTCTGTCGTACAGCCTCGACGATCCGACCCCGCCTGACCTCAAGGAAAGCTTCTCGGTCGGCCCCTTCGACGTGCCCGCCGACGACCCCTATTTCACCGAAGGCGTGGCCGCGGTGCATTTCGCGCCCAATCTGTGGCCCGATGACGACCTGCCCGAGCTGCGGCCGGTGTGGCAGGCCTATTTCGCCGCGCAGGAGCAGCTTGCCGCCGATCTGATGCGGTTGTTCGCCCTGGCGCTGGATCTGCCCGAGAGCTTCTTCGACGACAAGATCGACCGCCATATCAGCATGTTCCGGGTGCTGAACTACCCCAGCCAGGCCGAAGAGCCGCTGCCCGGCCAGATGCGCGCCGGTGCCCATTCCGATTATGGCAGCCTGACCATCGTCCGCCAGGAAGACCGGCCGGGCGGATTGCAGGTGCGCAACAAGCTGGGCGAATGGGTCGACGTGCCGTTCATCCCCGGCTCGTTCGTGGTCAATATCGGCGACCTGATGATGCAGTGGACCAATGACACCTGGATTTCCACCATGCACCGGGTGATCAACCCGCCACGCGACAAGGCCGGCGACAGCCGCCGCATCTCGCTGGTGTTCTTTCATCAGCCGAATTACGACGCGATGGTCACCTGTCTCGACAGTTGCCAGAGCCCTGACCATCCCCCGAAATACGCGCCGGTCTCGTCCGGCGACCACCTGTACATGAAGTTCACCAAGCAGACCGCCCAGGGCCGCGACGCCGCCTGACCGACAGGCGTCCCACGAACGATGTCGTCCATGACCGGGAGTGACGCCTGATGGCGCATCTGAGCTATGTGAACATCTTCGCCCGCGACGTGGTGGCGTTGTCGGGCTTCTATAGCGAGGTTTTCGGCTTCCCCGAGATCGAGGCGATCCGATCGCCGATCTTCCGGGGGATCGATGCCGGGCACTGTGCCATCGGCTTCAATGCGCCCGACGCCTATGAACTGCTGACGCTTCAGGATTTCTCGAACCCCACCGGCGCAGGCTTCCTGCTGAACATCGATGTCGACACCGTCGAGGAGGTCGACGCCATGGTGCCCAAGGCGGTGGAGATGGGCGCCACGCTGATCAAGGCGCCCTATCACACCTATTACAACTGGTATCAGGCCGTGCTGCTCGACCCGGAAGGCAATGTCTTCCGGATCAACAAGATGCTCGACTGACACGAACCCGGACCGACCGCGCCCCCACCCTTACCCGTCTGACACGTCTTCCCAAGGAACAGATCACATGCGGATACGCGCAGCCCTTATGGCGGCGATGGTGGCACTCGGCCTGATGTCGGCCACACCGGCACCCGCCGATGCGGCCATGGGCATCAAGGGCGACCCAAAGGTCGCGTTCATCTATATCGCCCCGGTCGGCGATCTGGGCTGGACCTGGGCCCACGACCAGTCGCGCAAGGCGATCGAGACCGAGCTTGGCATTCCAACCGCCTATACCGAGAGCATCCCCGAGGTGACCGAGCGGGTGTCGCAGGTGATCGACCGCTATGTCGGCCGCGGCTTCAACATCATCATCGGCACCGCCTTCGGCTATTCCGACGCCTTCAAGGAAGCCGCCGCCCGCCACCCTGACGTGGTGTTCATGAATGCCGCCGGCTATACCACGGCGCCCAATCTGGCATCGTATTACGGCCGGTCTTACGAGTCGCTTTACCTCGCCGGCATGGCCGCCGGCTATGCCACCACATCCAACAAGCTGGGCTTCGTCGCCGCCTATCCGCTGGGCCTGGTGCTGTGGAATGCCAATGCCTTCGCCCTCGGCGCGCAGTCGGTCAACCCCAAGGCCGAGGTGGCGGTATCGTTCACCAACACCTGGTACGACCCGGTGCGCGAGGAAGCCGCCGCCAAGGCGCTGATCGAACAGGGCGCCGATGTCATCGGCCAGCATCAGGACACGCCCGGACCGCAGGTCGCCGCTGAACGCGCGGGCGTGAAGTCGATCGGCTATAACGCCGATATGTCGGCCTCGGCCCCCAACGCCCATATCATGGCCGCGACCTGGAACTGGGGCGCCTTCGTGGTGCCGCAGGTGAAGGCCGCCATCGACGGCACGTTCGAAGGCGGCAGCTATTTCGAGGGTCTGTCGACCGGTGTGGTCGACATCTCGGATTTCACCGGCACCGCCCTGACCGACGCGCAGAAGGCCAGCATCCTGAAGACCAGGGCCGCGATCGCCGATGGCAGCCTGGATATCTGGAAGGGACCGATCACCGACCAGTCGGGCAAGGTGGTGGTGGCCGACGGCGCCACACTGGATGTGGGGCAGTTGTTCGCCATGGACTTCCTGGTCCAGGGCACCAGCGGCACGTTGCCGAAATGACCGTCGCGGGCGGCGGAGAGGCGCTGGGGCTTGCCGGACTCGATAAATCCTTCGATGGCAAGCCGGCGCTGAAAGCGGCGCGCTTCGTCGCCCGCTTCGGTGAGATCCACGCGCTTCTGGGCGAGAACGGCGCCGGCAAATCGACGCTGATGACGGTGGCGACCGGGCTTTATGCGCCCGATCGCGGCCGGGTGTCGGTGGCGGGCCGCGTGGTCGACGCGGCCGATCCCGACATCGCCGCCAGCCTTGGCATCGCCATGGTCCACCAGCATTTCAAACTGGTGCGCGGCTTCACGGTGGCCGAAAACCTGCGCCTCGCCTGCGGCCGTGCCCTGAAGGGCCTGTCGGCATCCGGCATCGCGCAACGGATCGCCGATGCCGGCGCCGAAGCCGGGCTGGCGCTGGACCCGTCGGCACGCGTCGCCGATCTGTCGGTCGCCGAAATGCAACGGGTGGAGATCGTGAAGGCGCTGATCACCCGCGCCCGCATCCTGATCCTGGACGAGCCCACCGCGGTTCTGGCCGACAGCGAGGCCGCATCCCTGCTCGCCACCCTGCGCCGGCTGGCGGATGAAGGCCGCGCCATCATTCTGATCAGCCACAAGCTGCACGAGATCGCAGCCGTGGCCGACCGGGTGACGGTGATGCGCGCGGGCGAGACCGTGGCCTATGACCTGCCGGCCGATGGCCTTGGCCCCGCCGAACTCGCGCGGCTGATGGTGGGCGATCCCGAGCCTGCCGATCCGCCGGCACCCGCCCGGCCAGGGCTGGTGCGGCTTTATGTCAACGACCTCGCCGGCCGGCGCGATGACGGCGCCCCCATGCTGCACGGGGTGCAGATCGCGGTGCATGGCGGCGAGATCTATGGGCTGGCGGGCGTGGGTGGCAACGGCCAGACGGAACTTGCCGAGATGATCGCGGGCCTGCGCCGGGCCGATGCCGGGCAGATCGTCATCGACGATCAGGCCTTCGACCGCCAGCCGCCGGCAGCGCGGCGCCGTGCCGGGTTGAGGATCGTTCCGGCCGACCGCTTTCACACCGCACTCGCAGCCAGCCTGCCGGTGGCGCTGAACCTGTCGCTGACCCGGCTGCGCGGCGGCCGGATCTGGCTGGACCGCAAGGCGATGGAGACCAGGGCCCGCAGGGCGATCGCGGTTCACGAGATCGCCGGCGCGGGTCCGCGCACCATGGCGAGGCTGTTGAGCGGCGGCAACGCCCAGAAGCTGGTGCTGGCGCGCGAGTTGGACGATCCGGATACCGCCGTGGTGCTGGCCCATTCCCCGACGCGCGGCCTGGATGTGCGCGCGGCCCGTGCCGTGCGCGCCGGGCTGATCCGCGCCCGCGATGCTGGCGCCGCCGTGCTGCTGATCAGCGACGATCTGGACGAGATCCTGGCCGTATCCGACCGTATCGGCGTGATCAATCGCGGCCGCATCGTCGGTGAGCTGCCGCGCGGCGCCGCCCGTGCCGAGATCGGCGCCCTGATGGTCGCCGGACATGCCTCGGCCCATACTCCCATCGCCCCCATTGCCCCCATGGCGGAGCCCGCCTGATGACCACGCCCCTGCCAACCACCCATACCGGCCCCATGGCCGGCCCCATGGCCGGCCCCATAGCCGGCCGGCCACGCCGGCGGTGGCATCTGCCCTGGCGGGTCACCATGGCACCACGGCGCGACGTCCGGCCCCGCCACACATTGGCGGCCCTGGTCGTGGGCCTGGGTGTGGGGCTGGGGCTGACGGTGCTGATGCTGGCGGCATCGGGCGTGCCGCCGCGCGACGTGCTGAACGAATTCGTCATCTTCACCTTCTTCACCGCCGAGGGGCTGTCGCTGACCATGGTGGCGGCGACACCGCTGATCGTGGTCGGGCTGGCGGCGGCGGCGGCCCTGCGTGTCGGGTTCTGGAACATCGGCATCGAGGGCCAGGTCTGGATGGGCGCGATCTTCGCCACCTGGGTGGCCGTCACCGATGCCGGCGCGCCGGAAGCACGCCTGCTGCTGATGGCGCTGGCCGCCATGGCCGGCGGCATGCTGGGCGCCCTGCCACCGCTGATCCTGAAACGCCGGCTGGGGGTGAACGAGATCATCACCACCCTGCTGCTGAACTATGTGGCCGCCCTGCTGGTGCAGCATCTGGTGTTCGGGGTGTGGAAGGATCCGGCCAGCAGTTTTCCCTATTCCGAAAGCTATCAGCCGGGCATCGAACGGCTGGCCCAGCTGGGCTGGGGCAAGGTCCATATCGGGTTGATTATGGCCCTGATGATCGCCGGCCTGTTATGGCTGGTGGCGGAACGGTCGCGCATCGGTGCCTGGGTGGCCGCCGTCGGCGCCGATGCCCGTGTAGCCTTTGCCTGCGGGCTGCCGGTGGCGGGTGTCATCGCCGGATCGGTGCTGCTGTCGGGTGCCCTCGCGGGGTTTGGCGGGTTCATGATCGCGGCCGGCCAGGAATTCAGGCTGACCCAGGCACTCGCCACCGGCACCGGATTTTCGGCCATCGTCATCGCCTTCCTTGCCCGCTTCGGCGTGCTGCCGGTGGTGGTGGTCGCCATCCTGACCGCCGGGCTCTATGTGGCGGGCGATACCGCACAGGTGTTCTATCAACTGCCGCGGGCCGTGGTGCTGCTGATCCAGGGGGTGATCCTGGTCTCGATGGTCTCGGCCGACATGATCGCCCGCTATGGCATCCGCATCCATGCAAGCCGGAGCCCCGGCGATGTTTGACGCCCTGTTCCTGACCAACTGGGCCAGTGCCACACCGGCCATGACCATGCCGCTGCTGCTGGCAGCCCTGGGCACGATCATCGCCGGCCGCGCCGGCGTGCTGAACCTTGGCACCGAAGGCATGATGGTCTGCGGCGCGCTGGCCGGTGCGGTGACCGCCTTGCTGACCGGCAGTCCCGAGCTGGGGGCGATCGCGGCCGTGCTGGCGGGGGCCGCCCTGGCGCTGGTCTTCGCGCTCGCCTGCCTGGTGTTCAAGGCCGATCAGGTCGTGACCGGGCTGACCCTGGCGGCGATCGGCGCCGGCATCACCGGCCTGCTGGGCCGCGATTATGCCCAGCGCGGCGTGCCCGGCTTCCCGCGCCTGGACCACTGGGCCGGCGCCGATCTTCCCGGCATCGGCCCTGCCATCTTCGGCCAGGATGCTCTGCTCTATGTCTGCCTGCCGCTGGTGGTGCTGGTCTGGTGGTATCTGGCGCGCACCGATAGCGGGCTGAAACTGCGGGCGGTCGGCGAGGCACCGGATGCCGCCGATGCCGCCGGTGTGTCGGTGGACGCCACCCGCTTTGCCGCCGTGCTGGCCGGCGGCGCCCTGTCGGGCCTGGCCGGCGGCTATCTGGCCCTGGCCGGCAGCCGGATGTGGATCGAGGGCATGACCAATGGCCGGGGCTGGATCGCCATCGCCGTGGTCATTCTGGCGCGGTGGAGCCCTGTCGGTGCCATCGGTGGCGCCATGCTGTTCGGCGCGGTCGAAGCGCTGGTGCCACGCCTTCAGGCAACCGGCGTGGCGGTGCCGACCTTCATCCTGTTCATGGCGCCCTATCTCGCGGCGCTGGCGGTGCTGGTCGCAACGGCGGTGATGCGCCGCGATGGCGGCATGGGGCCTGCGGCATTGGGCCGTCCCTATCTGCGCGAGGACCGGGCCTGAACGCTGCCCCGGAACTGACACAGCCTCCAAGGGTTGCAGGCCGCATCTGTCGGCCGCACATCAGAATGGCCCCCCAAGGAGGATCCGACGCGATGGACAGCACCAACACCAAGAACAGCACCAGGGCCGATCAGGCGGCCGATGCCATGCGCGAAGACGAGACGGCCCGCAAGGCCAGCCAGTTGGACGAAGCGATCGATGACAGTTTTCCGGCCAGCGACCCGCCGGCGGTCACCCGCCCTCACAAATCCACCCCCGCGAACCAACGGCCGCCAGAGGACGAGGCGGAGGCCGCCGACGACGCCCATATCGACGAGCGGCTGGACGAAGGCGTCGAGGAAAGCTTTCCTGCCAGCGATCCGCCGTCGCAGACCGCGCCGGGCAATGCCGACGTGACCCGCAACCGGCAGCCGGCGCCACCGCCCAAGCCGGCCCGCTGATCCGCAGGGATGCATGCGGGGACGGGCGATTTCGACCGCGCGTCGGGGTAGACTGCCGCGACGGGCTGGAGGTTACGCCGCAAGGCGTGCTCGCCTCCGGTCGCCCTCCGTCGAAGGATCCCGCCGATGTCGCACCCGAGCCCCGCGTCACGTCCTGAGATCATCGGCCCCGATGGCCGCCATCTGCCGGCGCTGATCGACGAGCCGGCAGCGGGAACCGCTCCCGCCGGCTGGGCGATCTTTGCCCATTGCTTCAGTTGCAGCGCCCGAAGCCTTGCCGCCAGCCGCATCGCCCGCAGCCTTGCGGCCGAGGGGTTCGGCGTGTTGCGGATCGATTTCACCGGCGCCGGTCCCGATGATGCACCGGGGTTCATCCCAAGCTTTGTGGCCGACGTCGACGACCTGTCGATTGCCGCCGAATGGCTTGCCCGGCACCGACGGCCGCCCGTGCTGCTGATCGGCCACAGCCTGGGTGGCGCCGCGGCACTCGCTGCCGCCCCGCGCATCGCCAGTCTGCGGGCGGTGGCGACCATCGCAGCACCGTCGGCACCCGCCCATATCCTGCACCATCTGGGCCGTGCCCCCGCCGACGCCGAGGCCGATGGTGTGGGCCATGTCCCCATCGGCGGGCGTGACATCACCGTTACCCGCGCCTTTCTGGACGGTGTCCGCGAAGCCGACGTGCTGGCAGGGCTGGGCCGGCTGCACAAGGCATTGCTGGTGCTGCACGCACCCCGGGACGAGATCGTCGGCATCGACGAGGCCACCCGGATCTTCATCGCCGCCCGCCATCCGAAGAGCTTCGTGTCGCTGGACACCGCCGACCATCTGTTGAGCGAGGCGGAAGACGGCGCCTATGCGGCCGCGGTGATTGCAAGCTGGGCCGCGCGCTACACCCTGCACGACACCGAGACCCCGCCACAGGCGACCACACGCCACCGTGCCGACGAGGCCGGCCCCGATGCCGGCGCGGTCGATGCCGCCAGCGCCGCCGGCGCCCTGCCGCCCGAAGGCCGGGTGATGGTGGCGGAAAACGGCCGTGGCCCGTTCGGCAACACGATCAGGATCGGCCGCCATCTGCTGCTGGCCGACGAGCCGGTCGCGATGGGCGGCCAGGATGCGGGGCCGGCGCCCTATGACTGGTTGCTGGCCGGCCTCGGCGCCTGCACGGCGATGACCATCCGGATGTATGCCGATCGCAAGGGCTGGCCGTTGCGGAAGGTGACGGTGGGCCTTGGGCATGCGAAGGTGCACGCGAAAGACTGCACGGAATGCGAGGCCCACGAGGGCAAGGTCGATGTTATCGATCGCGACATCACCCTCGACGGTCCCCTCGACGAAAGCCAGCACGCCAAGCTGATGGAGATTGCCGACAAATGCCCGGTTCATCGGACGCTGCATTCCAAGATCATCATCCGCACCCGCGCGACGACCGGCTGAGCGCCGCCGCCACCGCCGCCGGGGCGCCGGGACGCCAGATCCTCACCCTGGACGACGGCGCCGAATTCCTGTTGGCGCGTATCGGCCCGCGCGGCGTGCGGCCGGTGATCCTGGGCCATGGCGTCGGGTTCGCCGCCCATGCCTATCGCGGCTTGTGGCAGCGCCTGGCCCGGCATCGCGAGGTCGTTCTGCTCGACATGCGCGGCCATGGCATCAACGCCCATCTGGCCGGCAGCGGCCCGACGCAGCTCCGGCTTGCCGAGGACTGGACCGCCGTGGCGCGGCATGTGGCCGAGGATGCCGGCATGCTGCCCGATGCCCTGTTCCATTCCTATTCCGGTGTGCTGTCACTGCATGCCGAATACGCCCATGGCCGGCTGTATGGACGGCGGGTGTTCATGGAGCCGCCGCTGGTCCCCGCGGCCTCGATGCCCGGCGCCGCCGAGGCCACGAGCGGTCGCGATTTCCTGGCCGAGCGTACCCGCCGGCGCAAGGACCGCTTCGCCTCGCCCGGCGCCTTCGCGCAGATCTTCCGTGACCGGCCGGAATTCGCGCAGATGGAGCCGCAGGCGCCGGATGATCTGGCAGCGGCCCTGCTGGTGCCGGCAGATGATGGCGACGGCTTCCAACTCGCCTGCAAGCCTGCGATCGAAAGCGGCTTCTACAGCGGCAACACCTGCGAAGACCTGTGGTCGCTGATCGACCGCGCCGGCCGCGAGCCCGGTCTGGTCGCGCCCAGCCTGATGATGGCCGGTCGCCGCCCCGATGGCGCCGGCGATTTCACCGCCGAAATCGCACCGGAAATCGCCGCCCGCGCCGGCTTCGATTTCGTCCGTCTGGCCGGGTTGACCCATATGCTGCCGCTGGAACGGCCGGCCCTGATCGCCGGTATCGCCACGGCGTTCTTCGACGAACCTCATGATCCGGGCAACTGACCATAATCAATCGACAGATATGCAATGACAGAAGTTGATTTCTGTCATTTGAAGGCGCACCCTCCTCTCATCATCCGCGAGGGGAGGAGCCCGCCCATGCCTGCCGATACCGCATTGTCCGCCAATACCACCGCGCCCATGCCCCGCCGTCCGATCGGTGGCGGTGGCAGTCGCAAGCTCGCCGCCGTCGATCTCCCGGCGCTCGGCCTCGGCTGCATGGGCATGTCGGATTTCTATGGTCATGCCGACCGCGATGAAAGCATCGCCACCATCCATGCCGCCCTCGACCAGGGCATGGTCCTGCTCGACACCGGCGATTTCTATGGCAGCGGCCACAACGAAATGCTGATCCGCGAGGCACTGAGCGGACGCCGGCGCGAGGACGTGTTCATCGCGGTGAAATTCGGCGGGATGCGCAGCCCCGATGGCGGCTTCGTCGGCATCGACACCCGGCCGGCTGCCGTGAAGAACGCGCTGGCCCAGACCCTGAGGCGCCTGGGCACCGATTATGTCGATCTGTATCAGCCGGCGCGGCTCGACCCCGCCGTGCCGATCGAGGACACGGTGGGCGCGGTCAAAGAGATGATCGACGCCGGCTATGTCCGGCATCTGGGCCTGTCGGAAGTGGGCGCCACCACGCTGGAACGGGCCAGCGCCGTACATCCGGTGCGCTGGCTGCAGATCGAATATTCGGTGCTCTCCCGCGGGATCGAGGCCGAGATCCTGCCCGCGGCGCGGCGGCTCGGCATCGGCATCTCGGCCTATGGCGTGCTGTCGCGCGGGCTGCTGGGCAGCGATTGGCGCCAGCGTGCCGAAGCCCTCGACCCGCGCGACTTCCGCGCCCATCTGCCGCGCTTCTCCGGCGACAATCTAGTCCACAACCTTGCACTGGCCGAGGTGTTGTCGGTGATCGCCGGGGAAAAGGCGGCGACACCGGCCCAGATCGCCATCGCCTGGGTGCTGGCGCAGGGGCCGGATATCGTGCCGCTGATCGGCGCCCGCCGCCGGACGCGGTTGACCGAAGCGCTCGGCGCGCTCGACATTCACCTGGACAGCGGCGATCTTGCACGCATCCGCGACGCCATTCCGGCGGAAGCGGTGGCGGGCACGCGCTATGATGCCGGGCAGATGCGGATGCTCGACAGCGAACGCCGGCCGCCGATGGACTGACCTTCAGGGAGACGGGCCGTGCGCTCAGGCAGACGGGATGTGGCCGACGGCAGTTTGACGCCCGAACAGATCCTGGATGCGGCGGAAGACGTGCTCCGCCGGTTCGGGCCGCAGAAGACCACCGTGGTCGATGTGGCACGGGCGCTGGGCGTCAGCCATGGCAGCATCTATCGCCATTTCCCCAGCAAGACGGCGCTGCGCGAAGCCGTCGCCCGGCGCTGGCTGCACCGGGTGGCGGCGCCGCTCGGCCAGATTGCCGCCGAAGGCGGGCCGGCCCTGCCGCGCCTGCGGCGCTGGCTGGATCGTCTGATCGCGCTGAAGCGCGCCAAGGTTCTGGACGAGCCTGAACTCTTCGCGGTCTATCACGCGCTGTCGGACGATGCCGGCGACGTCATCGACGCCCATGTGGCCGAGTTGATCGATCAGGTCGCCCGTATCCTGGCCGATGGCATGGTTGCCGGCGAGATCCGCCTGGGCGAGCCTAAAGCCATGGCCCGCGCCGTGCTGACCGCGACCGCCGCCTTCCATCACCCGGCCCATGCCGCCAGCTGGCGGGATCCGCTGATCGATCAGACCTTCGAGGCGGTGTTCGACCTGCTGGTCACGGCACTGGCGCCCCCCGCTGTGGCCTGACACGCCGTCGTTCAGCCGGGCATCCGCCACGCGCAGCCGATCAGCGCGGTCAACAGATCGCCATAGGACCAGCCGATGCCCTGCCCCGCCAGCACCACCAGGCTGTCCTGATCATCGCGGCCGGGCCTGCCCGCACCGGTCAGATTGGGCTTGGTGTTCAGATCGAACAGCAGAAACCGCCCGGCCGCATCGGCACGGGCATCGATGCGGATCACCGCCCGGCTGCCGACCAGATCGCCGGCCGCGGCGCAGGCATCGGCCACCGCGCGCAGGGCCGGTGCCGCCGCTTCGTCCGGTGTCGCCACCCGGCTGTTGGCCGCCACCGCCACATTGCCGCTGTAAGGCGCAATCCCGCCGTCATGGCCGTGGCGCAGCACCGGCGGCAGCGACCAGTGGCGCCGCATATGGCGCAAGGCGCCGCCGATGACATAATCCCCCGGCGGCATCACCGCCACGGTCAGTTCCGCGCCGGACAGGAACGGCTCCAGGATCAGCCGGTCGCCATACAGCCCTGACGCCAGACTGGCCGCCGCCACCGCCTGCAAGCCGGCCGGATCGTCCACCCGGGCAACCCCCTGGCTGCCACGGCCGCGCACCGGCTTGACCACCATCGGCCATCCGAACCCGTCATCCCCATCCGCCGCGGGCACGCCCCCGGCCGCAACCGCGCCCAGCCCCAGCACCACCGGCCCGGTGCCGGGGTTTGCGGCCGGCGTCACGCCCGCCGCGGCAATCAGCCGTGCCGGCACCACCGGCAGCCCGTTGCCACGCAGCCAGGCGTTGGTGGCGAATTTGTCGTCCAACTGCTCCATGCGCGCCGGATGCTGGCCCACCACCAGCATGCCCACGGCAGCTTCGCTGATCGGATGATCGCGATACAGCACCGTATTCGCCCACAGCACTTGCGCCCCGGCAGCGCGCGCGGCGGCGATGCCGGCCGCATCGTCGCCAAACACCCAGTCGCGGTCATGGCTCGCGCGCGGCGTGGCCACGGGTGTTACCACCGCCACACCGGCCCGGCGCAGGGCCACGGCGATGTCGGCGCCGCTATCGGCATAGCCACCGGGTTTGGCGGGCTTGCGCACGCCCCCGATGCTGGGTGGCGGCAGGGCCTGATACAGCACGGCAACCGGCATCGGCATCACGTCCACGCTCCTCTATGGCCCGGCCATGTGGCTGCCCGGCAGCAGCCCTTCCTGACATAGCACAGCCAGATTGCCGCCGTCGCCCCGTCACCCGGCTATCGTCCCGTCACCGCCAGACTGTGGCATGATCGCGGGCGAAGGTCGCGACGTCGCGGGCCGGCCGGCCCAGCACCGCCGGGATATCGCCATGCACCCGTTCGGTGCCGCCGGCCCGGACCAGGGCCATCAGTTCCGACATCAGTTCCACCAGCAGCGGATCGGCGCCGTTCAGCGCCGCGCGAAGCGCCGCATCATCCACCGCCACATAGGCGACCGGCCGGCCGGCCGCCGCAGCGATCCGTGCGGCGACCTCGTCGCGGCTCAGCGCCTCGGGCCCGGTCAAGCTGTAGATCCGGCCGGCATGGGCGGGATCGGTCAGCGCCGCCACCGCCATGTCGGCGATGTCGCGGGCATCGACAAAGGCCGTGCGCCCCTGCGCCGCCGGTTCATAAAACGCGCCGCCATCGCGGATCGCCGCCAGATGCATGGTGGCATAGTTCTGCATGAAGAAGGTGGGGCGCAGCATCACCGACGCCGGCAAAGCGTTCAGCACCGCCATCTCGGCTGCGGCATGAGCGGCCGGCGGCTGATCATCGGGCCCCAGCGCCGACAGCTTCACGATCCGCGCCACCCCGGCCGCCGCCGCCGCCACGGCCAACCCGGCTTCGGCTGTGGGCAGCGTTTCATAGGGTGCGGCAGAGAAGACGGCCTCGACACCCTGCACCGCATGCACCATCAGGGCCGGATCGCCATAGTCGAAGGCCACCGCTTCAACCCCTTTCTGCCTCTCGCTACCGCCATAGGCGTCCGGCCGTCGTACGCCTGCCCGCACCGGCACGCCTGCCGCCACCAGCGCATCGACCACCGCCGACCCGATCTTGCCATTCGCATTCGCCACCAGAACCGTCATCTGCCTTGGCCTTTCGCTGTGGGATAAAGGCGGCCCGGTCTTCGAACTCGCCTGCCTGTCACGCAAGGTGTAGAACGGTTATGACATGAACCCCACCGAATTGCCCTCATGAGCGATTTCGATTTTGTTCAACTCCGTCGGCTGGACCCGACCCTGCTGCTGGTTCTGGATCAGGCGCTGGTCCATCGCCGGCTGACTGTGGTGGCCGAACGGCTGGGGTTGACGCCGTCGGCGATCAGCCATGCTCTGGGCCGGCTGCGGACGATCTATGGCGATCCGCTGTTTCTGCGCCGCGCCGGCGGCATCGAGCCCACACCTGTGGCGCTGGCCCTGGCCATGCCGGTGCGTCACGCGCTGGCGGCGATGGCCGGCACCATCGATGTCGCCCGGGGATTCGATCCTGCCACGGCACGGCGTGTGTTCCGTGTATCGGCGCTGGATTATGCCATGGTGATGCTGGGCCCGGCGCTGCTCGGCGCCATTGCCACGGATGCGCCGGGCATCACCCTGGCGCTGCGCAGCATCGGCCGCGCCCAGTCGCTGAAGGCGCTGGATACGGGCGAGATCGACCTGATGGTGGGCGTGGTACCGCCCGATCCGGCGCGCTTGTCACGCCGGGTGCTGATCCGCGAGCGCTTTGTGCTGGCGGCGCGCGATGGCCATCCGGCCTTCACCGATGGCCCGCCCGACGCCGCCGGCTTCGCGGGGCTGGGCCATATTCTGGTGTCGGCCGGTGGCGACCTCGCCGGGGCGGTCGACGAGGCATTGGCGGCAGTCGGCCTGCATCGGCGGGTGGTGGCGGCCGTTCCCCAGTTTCTGGGCGCGCTGGCGGCGGTTGCCGAGAGCGATCTTGTCGCGGCCATTCCCGCCGGCATCGCCACGCGCCATGCCGCACGCTTCGGCGTGTCGCTCCACCCGATGCCGGTGGATGCCGGGAGCTTCGAACTGGCATCGATCCGCGCGCTGAAGCCGGCGGCCGATCCGGGCCTCGACTGGTTGGAGGCCCGCATCGTCGCGGCGGTTCCGGCCGGAACCTAGCCCTGCTCCCCGCCCGGTTCGGTCAGGCCGATCACGGCCTGACGGTCGAGATGCGCCACCAGCGGCGCCGGCAACTTCATCGCATGGGCCAGGGCTTCCAGCCACACCCGCTCCGCCGGATGGTCGACGGTTACCGCCAGCCGGGCCGCCATCCAGATTTCCGCCGCACGTGCTTCGTCGGTTCCGGCGGCCGCGATGTCCGCGATGGAGACCGGCGCATCCAGCGCCGTAAAGATCGCCGCCTTGGCGTCCGGATCGAAGTCGCGACGTTCCACCTCCGCGAAGATCCGGTTGCGTTCCGCGCTGTCGATATGGCCGTCGGCCTTGGCGGCACCGATCATCGCGTTGAGGATGGCGCTGGCGAAACGGTCGGCCTCGGCCGGGTCGGTGATGGTGTCGAGCGGCCGGAATTTGGCATCGGCGGCGGCCACGTCGTCGGGACGGGCCGGCACCGCGTCGTCGGGCGCCTTGCCCGAGCGCCAATCGGCCCAGGCGCGATAGGCCAGCGCCCCCAGCACCGCGGCACCGCCATAACCAATGGCGCCGCCACCGAATTTGCGCAGCATCTTGCCGCTTTTCCTGCCGCCGAACAGCATGCCCAGCAGGCCGCCGGCCACGGCACCGCCGCCGAACCCGCCAAGCCCGCCCAGCAGGCCGCCGCCCTTCGAGGAACCGCTGCCCCTGGAACCGCCGCCCAGCAGGTCGGTGACCACCGAGGGGATGCCCGAGGCCGTGCCCGACCGGGGCCGGCCGCCCGGCGCCGGTTGGGCAAGCCCGCCCATCCCGCGGGACGCCGCCGCCCCCATCACCTGATCGAGCAGCTGTTTCGCATCCATGGCGTCATCTCCATCGTGTCGCGCAACCGGTCGGGGCAGCGATGGTCACGGCCCCCCGTTCTGGCCACGTGGGCCACCACCGCTTCATGTTCAAGCATCGGCCATGCGAAGGCACAGCCTGGTCACGAATGCGTGTCCGGCTCTGGCCATGGCCGTGCCTTGCCACCACATTCCGGATACCCCGTGACGTCATGACACGGAGCTGATTGGAGACCGCCCGCCATGAGCCTGCTCGACGGCATTCTGGGCCGCAGCCGCGGCCCCACCCTTGCCCGCTTCCCGGACCCGCCGATCTCGGCGCCGGTGGCATCCGATACGACGGAACAGGAGATCATCCTGGCCGGCGGCTGCTTCTGGTGCGTCGAGGCTGTGTATCGCGAACTGGCCGGCGTGACCGAAGTCACCTCAGGCTATTCCGGCGGCAGTGCCGAGACCGCGCGTTATCAACTGGTCTGCGGTGGCGACACCGACCATGCCGAGGCGGTGAAGATCCGCTACGACCCACGGGTGATCGATCTGGGGCAGATCCTGAAGATCTTCTTCTCGGTGGCTCATGATCCGACCCAGGTCAATCGGCAGGGCAATGACGTCGGCCGCCAGTACCGCTCGGCGATCTTCTATGCCGATGAGGGGCAGAAGCAGGCAGCAGAAGCCTATATCGCAGCGATCGACGCGGCCGGGGTCTATGAACGCCCGATCGCGACCGAGGTCGTGCCGCTCGACCTGTTCCACGAGGCAGAGGCCTATCATCAGGGCTATGCCGCACGGAACCCCAACCAGCCCTATATCGCCCATATCTCGATGCCGAAAGTGGCCAAGCTGAAGGCGGTCTATCCTGAAAAACTGAAGCGCGACGAGACGCACTGATCGGCGCGACCGCGCAGGGACAGCCATGACACAGCAGCAACCGCCCGGCGATGACGGCCGCCGCAGCCGTGGTACCGGTGGCTTCCTCGCCTTCGCGCAAGGCGGCGACCGCGACCCGCGTCTGCCACCGGGTCAGCGGCTGACACAGAAATTCCCGGTGCTGACCGCCGGCGACACGCCGGTTATCGCCGAAGCCGACTGGCAGCTTGCCATCGACGGGCTGGTGGCGGCCCCATTCCATCTCGATATGGCCGGCTTCAAGGCCCTGGGGCTCGACACCTTCACCGTCGACATCCACTGCGTGACCCGCTGGTCCAGGCTCGACACGCGCTGGCAGGGCATCGGCCTGTCGCGGCTTCTGGCCGAAGCCGGCGGTGCGCGGGCCGGCGGTGCGCGTGATGGTGGCGGCTGGCTGATCGCCCATGGCGTCGGCGGCTATGCCGCCAATCTGAAACTCGACGACGAAACCCTGGCGCGGTGTTTCGTCGCCACCCATCATGACGGCATGCCGCTGTCAGCCGAACATGGCGGGCCGGCACGGCTGGTGGCACCCCATCGCTATTTCTGGAAAAGCACCAAATGGCTGACCCGGCTGGAGGTCAGCCCCCACGACCTGAAAGGCTATTGGGAGCGGCTGGGCTATCACAACCGCGGCGATCCCTGGCGCCAGGAGCGCTATCGCGGACTCGACGATCGCATGCGCTGACCCGACAGGCCGCTGCGCATGGTCTGGCAATCAGCCCTGCATCGCGTGATAGGCATCCAGGAACTGCGCCCAGTGGGTGTCGAAATCCTCAAGCCATGTCGCAACCACCCGGGCGTCTTCCGCCCGATCTTCGGACGTCCAGCGCATCACACACAACCGGTTGAAATTCCGGATGTAATCTCTGAGCGGTGTCAGATCGTCATCGGCCTGCCCCGTCACCCGCATTGCGAAGATCTGGGCACGCAGCCCCAGAAAACCGCCCAGCGTCGGCACCATTTCGTGCATGCCTGAATCGAGCCAGTCGGCCTGCATCACCGCCAGATCTTCGGCCCGCATATCGGCAAAGACCGTCAACAACCCCAGCGCCACCTCGGCAGGTTCCTGCGCGTCCGGCGCGATCAGCTGCCGGATGTCATACATCTCGAACGGGTTGCCGGGCAGTTCATCGCGCAGCTCCCACACCTCGGTCGCAAGCGGCGTCAGCGGGCACGGCAGCAGCATGCGCGCAAGGCTGTCGGACATCCTGGCAATCTCCCTCCCTACGCATGGCCCCCATCAGAGTTTCACGAAGCCGCCATCGAGACAATGCCCGATCTGACGCATACAAAACGCCCGGCGGGTTCCCCCACCGGGCGTTGTTGCGTTCAGTTCATCAGGCTGGCCGCCGCAGCCGGCGTCGGATGACCTCGATCAGACGACCTCGAACAGACCGGCGCCGCCCATGCCGCCGCCGATGCACATGGTGACGACCACATACTTCACGCCACGGCGCTTACCCTCGATCATCGCATGGCCGGCCAGGCGTGCGCCCGACATGCCATAGGGGTGGCCGACCGAGATGGCGCCGCCATCGACGTTCAGCTTGTCGGGGTCGATGCCCAGCTTGTCGCGGCAATACAGCACCTGCACCGCGAAAGCCTCGTTCAGCTCCCACAGGCCGATATCGTCGATCTTCAGGCCGTTGCGCTCCAGCAGGCGCGGAATGGCGAAGACCGGGCCGATGCCCATCTCGTCGGGCTCGCAGCCGGCGACCTGGAAGCCGCGGAAAATGCCCAGCGGCTGCAGGCCGCGCTGTTCGGCCAGCTTGGAATTCATCAGCACATGGGCGGATGCGCCGTCAGACAGCTGGCTGGCATTGCCGGCGGTCACGGTCTTGCCCTCGCCCCGCACCGGCTTCAGCGATGCCAGACCTTCCAGCGTCGTCTCGGCGCGCATGCCCTCGTCGGCGCTGACGGTGATCTCGCGCTTCGAGATTTCGCCGGTCTTCTTGTCGGCGACCAGCATGGTGGTGGTCATCGGCGCGATTTCGGCCGTAAACCGGCCTGCGGCATGGGCGGCGGCAGTGCGGCGCTGGCTCTCCAGGCCGTATTCGTCCTGGGCTTCGCGGCTGATGCCATAACGCGCGGCCACGACCTCGGCGGTGTCGATCATCGGCAGATACAGATCCGGCTTCATCCGCAGGATCTCTTCGTCAGCCGCGCGATACTGGTTCATCTTGTCGTTCTGAACCAGGCTGATCGATTCAACACCACCGGCCACCGCCACGGGCACCTTGTCGAACATGATCGCGCGTGCGGCCAGCGCCATCGACTGCAGGCCGGAGCTGCACTGGCGATCGATGGTGGTGCCGGCGGTCGTCACCGGCAGACCGGCCAGGATCGCGGCCTGACGGGCAACGTTGTTGCCGGTGGAACCCTGCTGCAGGGCCGACCCCAGCACCACATCCTCGACCTCGGCGGGGTCGATGCCGGCGCGGGCCACCGCATGGCGGATCGCATGGGCCGCGATCTGCTGGCCGCTGGTGTCGTTGAAGGCGCCGCGATAGGCTTTGCCGATCGGCGTGCGGGCGGTGGAGACGATGACGGCTTCGGTCATTGGAACGCTTCCTCGGACGACGGGCATGCCATGCGGGGCATGCTGTTGGGGCATGCGGCTGTGCGCCGGCGGCAGATTGCCGCGGCGCCTTCTTTGATAGCCAAGGCTGGTTCATACAAACGTTTGTGTCAACAGCCCGTGACATATATTCCGCAACGCGGGATTGCCTGCAACCACGGCGATAACGATCAGACGCGGGACAACCTGATCGCTCAGCCGTGGGACATCACGGAAAAACGTATCACAACGCCAGATAGGCGTCGCGGATATCAGGCCGGGCGTCGATCTCGGCCATGCTGCCTTCGAAACGGATCCGGCCCTTCTCCATCACATAGGCCCGATCGGCCAATGCCCGCGCGACCCCCAGATTCTGTTCCGACAAAAGCAGCGCAAGCCCCTCGCGCTTCAGCAGCGCCAGCATGCGGGTCATCTCGTCCACAATCAGCGGCGCCAGCCCCTCGGAGGGCTCGTCCAGCAACACCAGCGACGGATTGCCCATCAGGGTGCGGGCGATGGTCAGCATCTGCTGCTCGCCGCCGCTCATCCGCCCGCCTGGCCGATCAGCCAGTTCGGCCAGATTGGGAAACAGCGTCACCAGCCGCTCGACCGTCCAATGGGGCGCGCCGGGACGGGGCACGCGCCTGCCGACCTCCAGGTTCTCCAGCGTCGTCAGGTCGGAAAAGATCCGCCGGTCCTCGGGCACCCAGCCGATGCCGCGCCGGACGATCTCGTGGGTCGCCATGCGCGAGATATCGGTGCCCATGAAGCTGATCCGGCCCTGGCGATGCGGCACCAGCCCCAGAATCGCCTTCAGCACCGTCGATTTGCCGGCGCCATTGCGGCCAAGCAGGGCCACGACCTCGCCCGGCTGCACGGTCAGCGACAGATCGTCCAGGATCAATGCCGCGCCATAGAATGCGTTGAGCCCGTCGACCGCCAGCAGCGGCGCCGATCCCTCCGTGGGGTCGGATCGTGTTCCGGCGCGCGTGCCACCGTCGTCGGTCATGTCGTCTGCATCCCTCCGTCCGGCGGCTGATGGCCGCCCAGATAGACCTCGCGCACCCGCGGGTCGCCGCGTACATCCTCGGGCCGGCCTTCGGCCAGCACCTGTCCGCGGTTCAGCACCATCAGCCGGTCGGCATGGGCGAAAACCGCATCCATGTCGTGCTCGGTGAACAGAACCCCAAGCCCGGTCTCGCGCACCAGCCCGGCCACCAGTTGCATCAGCCCGGCGCGTTCCGCCGGTGCCATGCCCGCGGTCGGCTCGTCCATCAGCAGCAGTTTCGGGCGGTTGGCGATGGCGATCGCCAGTTCCAGCCGTTTGACATCGCCATAGGCAAGCTCGCCCGCCGGCCGCAGCGCCAGCGCCCCCAGCCCCACCCGGTCGAGCAGCGCCGCCGCTTCGGCCAGATGCCGCCGGTCGGCCCGGCCGAACAGGCGGGTGCTGGCGCCGGCATGGGCAATCAGCGCAGCCTGCACATTCTCGCGCACGGTCATCGACGCGAAGATCCGGGTGATCTGGAAGGTCCGCCCCACCCCCAGCCGGCGGATCCGGCGTGGCGGCCATCCGGTCACGTCCTGGCCCAGCATCGTCACCCGGCCGGCATCGGGCATCAGTTCGCCGTTCAGCAGGCCGAAGCAGGTGGATTTTCCGGCGCCATTGGGGCCGATCAGCGCCAGCATGCGGCCGGCCTCGACCACCAGCGAGACATCGTCGACCGCCCGCACGCCGCCCCAGGCCTTCACCAGCCCCTCGGCCTTCAGCACCACCGCGCCCGCCGCCATCACGCCCGTCGCCATCACGACCGTGCCCGCCGCCAGTTGTGCCAGCGGTGATGCAGGCGGATGCCGCCCAGACCGCGCGGGAACAGGGCGGCCACAACCACGATCAGCAGGCCCAGAACCAGTTTCGACAGATCGGTCGCCGAGGTCAGTTGGATCGACAGCCCCCGGAACACGCCGGCGCCGATCACGGCCCCCGACACCGTTTCCACCCCGCCCAGCAGCACCATGGCCAGGGCATCGACCGACAATGGGATGGCCAGCACATCGGGGAACACACTGCCCTTCAGATAGGCGTGCAACACGCCGGCAAGCCCGGCCATGGCGCCGGCGATCACAAAGGCCCGCCATTGCATCGCCCTGCGGTCCAGGCCGATCGCCTCGGCCCGCTCCGGCGCATCGCTCAACGCCCGCAACGCCTGCCCGAAGGGCGCGAAGGTGATCATGCGCAACAGCGCGATGCCGCCCACAGCCACCACCGCCGCCAGCCGGAAGAAATCGCCCGGCCGCGAGACGATATCCGCCGGCCACACCCCCAGAATGCCATTATCGCCCCCGGTCACCGACACCCATTGGAAGGCGACCGACCAGGCGATCTGCGCGAAGGCAAGCGTCAGCATGGCGAGATACACCCCCGACAGGCGCACACAGAACCAGCCGAAGACCACCGCACCGGCACCGGCCAGCGCCACGCCCGCCGCCGCCGCCGGCCCCATCGCCAGGCCGAAGCCGGTTGAGGCCAGCGCCGTGCCATAGGCACCCATGCCGAAATAGGCGGCATGGCCGAACGACACCAGGCCGGCCGTGCTCATCAGGAATTGAAGGCTCTGGGCGAACAGGGCGAAGATCGCGATCTCGGCCGCGATACCCAGCATATAGCCGCCGGCCACGACCGGCAGCCCCGCCACCAGAACCAGGACCGCCGCCAGCACCGCCACCCGTGCAGGCCGCGGCCATGGCGCCCACGGCACGCGGCTCAGGCCGGCTGCGGCACCACGGGCCGGCGCCTCGGCCCGACCCAGCAGCCCGGCCGGACGGATCACCAGCACCACCGCCATCGCCAGAAAGGCGATGACCAGCGAGATTTCAGGCAGCACCAGAATGCCGAAGGCGTTCAGCTCCGACACCAGCACCGCCGCCAGAAACGCCCCGGTGATGCTGCCCAGTCCGCCGATCACCACCACGACGAAGATGTCGACGATAATCGCCAGATCCATGCCGTGCGAGACCGCCGCGCGCGGCAATTGCAGCGCACCGCCAAGCCCGGCCAGAAACACGCCCAGCGCGAAGACGCCGGTGAACAGCAGCCGCTGATCCACGCCCAGCGCCGCCACCATGTCGCGGTCCTGGGTGGCCGCACGCACCAGAATGCCGAAGCGGGTCCGGTGGAACAGCAGGAACAGCCCCGCCAGAACCAGGGGGCCGGTGGCGATCAGCACCAGGTCATAGACCGGCAGCAACTGCCCGAACAGGTCGACCGCGCCATCCAGCCCCGGCGCGCGCGGCCCGACCAGATCCTCCGGCCCCCAGATCAGCACCACCAGATCCTGCACCACCAGAGTCAGACCAAAGGTCGCCAGCAGTTGGAACAGTTCCGGCACGCGATACAGCCGGCGCAGCAGCACCAGTTCGACCACGGCCCCAAGCGCCGCGGTCGCCAGTGCCGCCGCCAGAACCGCGCCCCACCAGCCCAGCGGGCCGGACCACAGCCCCGCCAGCGTCCACGCCAGATAGGCGCCGATCATATAGAAGGCGCCATGGGCGAAATTCACGATCCGGGTGACGCCGAAGATGATCGACAGCCCGGATGCGGCCAGAAACAGCGACGATGCGCTGGCAAGCCCGGTCAGGAACTGGACAAGGATAAGGTCCAAGCGGCGGATCCCCGCAAGCGCGCGACATCACCAGCAACCGGCCGGCAGGCCCTGTCGCTGCAGCAGTCTATACTGTCCCGCAATGCGAGGGCGAGCGGCCATTCGCATGACCGCCCGATCCACATGTCATTGGGGCAGGGTCCGGTTCAGCGGCCCGGTTCAGCGGCCCGGGCGCAGGGCGCCGGCGGCAGCCTCGTCGGGCAGATAATCGGCACCGTCGCGATAGACCGCATCGACCATGCGGCCCCGGCCGTCGATCACCGCCGTCCGCCCGACAAAGGCGCCCAGCGTCGACTGATGATCGGCGGCGCGATAGGTGATCGGACCGAAGGGGGTCTCCAGGCCGATGCCGCGCGCGGCCTGAACCAGCGCCGCGGTATCGGTGGCGCCGGCCTTGGCGATGATCGCCGCGATCGATTTGATCGTGACATAGCCCACGATCGAGCCCAGCCGCGGATGATCGTTCCAGCGCGCCTGATAGGCATTCAGGAACGCCTTGTGGGCCGGGGTGTCGATGTCGTACCAGGGATAGCCGGTAACGATCCAGCCCTCCGGCGCCTCGGCACCCAGAGGATCCAGATATTCGGGTTCGCCGGTCAGAAAACTGACCACCGCGCGGTCCTTGAACAGGCCACGGGTGGTGCCCTCACGCACCAGCTTCACCAGATCCGGCCCGAAGGTCACGTTCAGGATCGCGTCGGGGTTGGTGGCGGCAATGGCCTGGGCCACCGGCCCCGCATCGATCTTGCCCTGTGGCGGCCACTGCTCGCCCACCCATTCGATGTCGGGGCGCCGTGCCGACAGCAATTCCTTGAACACCGCCACAGCCGACTGGCCATATTCATAATTGGGCGCGATGGTCGCCCAGCGTTTCGCGGGCAGCTTCGCCGCCTCTTCCGCCAGCATCGCCGCCTGCATATGGTTGCTGGGGCGCAGGCGGAAGGTCACGTCATTGCCCTTCGACCACACCATCGCGTCGGTCAGCGGCTCCGCCGCCAGGAAGAACACGTCGCGGCGTGCGGCATAGTCGGCAACCGCCAGGCCGACATGAGAAAAGAACGTGCCCGCGACCAGGGCCACATCTTCCCGCGTCACCAGTTCGTTGGCGGCATTGATCGCATCGGCGGGCTTGCCGGCATCGTCGCGCGACAGAACCTCCAGCGGCCTGCCAAGCACGCCGCCGGCCGCATTCACCTCGTCGAGCGCCAGCTGCCAGCCCTTGCGGTAGGGCTCGGTAAAGGCCGGCAGGGCCGAATAGCTGTTGATCTCGCCGATGCGGATCGGATCCGCCGCATGGACGGCCCGCTCGGCGGCGCCCATGGCGATGATGCCGGCCATCAGGCCAAAGGCCGCGCGCGCGGCGGCGGATCGGGTTCTGTCGGTCATCGGTCCTGCCTGTCCCTGGTCACCACATGCGGCCGCGGCCCCGCCCATGGCGCAGCCCCCGCATCTGCCGCCCGCATCTGCCGAACGACATGCCGGGGCACGCCATCAACCATGCGGCCCGCGGTTCTCAGGTAATGCTTGTCTTGAGCAAAAGTCCAGCCTCCTCTTCAAAGGGCAGGGGAATCGCATTTGAAGAATAGCCCTGGCGACCGGTGGCGAAGTGGAGTCTGTATGAGTGTTCCTGAGAGGGGGACAT